>CALBXV010000167.1 GCA_937890045.1 uncultured archaeon | reverse complement strand
AACTGATTGACAATGATGGCTCTGAAAAATAAGCCTCTGGCGGAGAGGGAGGGAAACTCCGATATAGTCTATTTCTTTCGTAGTCTCCTCAAACACTTTGATTATAAAGGCTCTTAGTACTATTATAATTACTACATTCTTACTACATTTGCTAATTCATAGCACTGTTAATGACTAAAAAGAACAAACATAAATACCTCAAACTCGTAGGTAACACCTGGATCTTTCAGAGACGAATACCCAAAAAGATAAGGAAGCATTTTGGTGATGTTAGCACGATTAACAAAAGTCTAAAAACAGACAGCCTTAGGCAAGCAATACGATTACGTGATACATATATTGCCCACATGCACGATCTTATGCGAGCCGAAGAAGCTGGTCCTAGTTATGCTAAGTTAGCAGATCAATACAAAGGACTTAGCAAAGAACAACTTCAAGAGTTAGCATCTCTAAGCTCTGAAGAACTGTCTGGTAACTTTCCTTGGGCAGGACATCCTGAAGGAGAGAATTTACCTCAACCTACTGACGATGAACTACTTGAACTCAGAACAATACAATCGTTAATGGATGAAAATACAAGCTCTATAAAAGATAAATACCGATTAACTCTTAAGCAATCCTTAAAAGCAATACAAAGAGAAAAAACGGATTTACCTCAGCGAAGTTTAATGAAGTATGACAATTCAGTACGCACATTCCTGACGTGGCTTGGCAAAGATGATATTTATGTTTATGTGATTAATAGAGGACTTGTTAGAAATTTCATCACAAGCCAAAAAGAAAAAGACAAAAAAGTTGCCACCATAAGCAATTATCTTTCAAATCTTGGAACTATTTGGGGATATGTAAGAGATCAAGAGAACCTAAGAGATGCGAATCCTTTCAAAGATCACAGACAGCACCTTGGCTCACGAAAGAAAAGAAAAAAATACTTTGAAAATTGGACTGCTGATGAGCTTAGATTAGTTATCGATAATCTATCAAAGACAGAAGATAAACTTCCTGTTTATATCGCTTGGTACACAGGTTCAAGATTAGATGAAATCTACTCACTACTGCCAAGTGATATAAGAGAAGATAAGCAATCAAAAATTTGGTATATCTCTTTTAAAGAATGGGAAGATGGAAAGAATGAATATGCAACTCGACAAGTTCCAATCCATCAAGCTCTGAAGAAACATCTTAGAAATTTTAAAGGTTTTACCAGATCATCGTCTGCAGCTTATGGAAAATATTTTGGCAGAGTAAAACAAGATCTAGGTTTTCCAGCTGAAAAAACATTCCATTCCATAAGAGGAAATACTTCTACTAATTTAGCCAATGAAGGAGTTCCCGAATATATTGCTAACCAGATAGTTGGTCATTCAAAAGGAGAAACATTCACCTATAGCTACTATTCAGAAGGACTGACATTAGAAAATTTACATAAGTATGTAAACAAACTTCCCAAGTTATAAAAAACACCTTCCTGGTGCATAAAGTGAGGTATACATCACTCTTTTAAAAAGATTGCAGGTTTTAGACACCTTATATATCAATATTCCTTTATATATCAATAACTTATGTGTATTTAGTACTGGTTTATGAACACTAATTGGTGTATTAATATTTCCTTATATATCAATGACTTACAGATGTGGTAGATTTTAACTATTTATTAGGTGTAACTGACAGGTTTGTTGTAGGCTT
>CALBXV010000166.1 GCA_937890045.1 uncultured archaeon | reverse complement strand
AGATCAACAGCCCTATCAAAAATAGGTTTAGCATCAGCCAACTCAAGATTCCATTCTCTATCGTTGCCAAAAGTCCAACAACCTAAACATATTCTAGATACTTTTAATCCAGTATTACCAAGATTAACATAATTCATTAGTAGTAATATGTTATAATAACATAAGTTTTATAGTTTAATATTCAATTCAAAAAAATGTAACAATTATATATTCTGATAAATATAAGATCAATATGCAAAGAATAGCTAGAGAAGATGCGATGAACTATGAATTTAATAAAGATCTCCCACCAGCAATTAAGGTTGATGAGCATGAAGAATTTATTGTTGAGACAGAAGATGCTTTAAGTGGTAAAGTAAGAACAGAAAAAGATTTACCTGTCGCCGAAACATTTGGTGAATTACTTAATTCAAATCCAGTTAAAACTAATCCAGTTACTAATCCAATATATGTTAATGGTGCAGAACCAGGAGATGTATTGGCAGTAGAAATTGTAGATATTATACCTGATAAACAAGGAGTTACTTGCATAATACCTGGAATAGGACCATTAAAGGATTCACATACATGGGCAGCAGGTAGAGGACCATCTACACATATTATAAAACATTTACCAGGTCCAAGTGGAACAACATCTGATGGAACAGGAATATTAAACGATAGAATAACCTGGAAACTACATCCATTTATAGGAACAATAGCCACTATGCCTGAAAGAGAAATTCGAGCTAGTGTAACAGGTCAAGGTACATGGGGAGGAAACATCGATGTTAGAGATGTCTGTAAAGGAAATATAGTTTATTTACCTTGCGCACACAAAGGAGGTTTACTATGCGTAGGAGATGTACATGGTTCACAAGGTGATACTGAATTTACAGGTCTTGCAAATGAAACAAGAAGTGAATTAAGATTAAAATGTAGTGTAGTAAAACAAAAAACTATTCCTTTTGTAAGAATAGAAACACCTGATTCAATCATACAACTAAATTGTTATAGACCATTAGAAGATGGTGTAAAACAAGCCATATTTTGGTTAATGGAATGGCTAGTAGAAGACTATAATATGGATAGAGCAGAAGCATATATTCACATGACTGCTAACCCTGATGTTAGAGTAAATGTATATCAAATGGTAGCTATTGGCGAAATAAACTATACAGCAGGCGTAGAATTTCCAAAAAAATATTTAAAATAACTTATTTTATTTCGAATTTATTGGTATTCCATATCTTTCAGAAAATGCAATCTCATCTATATGATTACGTAATTTTTTACCAACAACTTTCTTAACAGGATAACCAAATCCAATTATTACTGATGGAGTAACATCTTGCGGAATATTAAAATCAATTCTTAGACTTTCAATATCAAATACTGTATAAATACAAGAAATTACACCAAAATTCCAAGCAGTTAATTTCATATTTTGTAATACTCTGCCTAAATCAATAGTTTTATAGTTATTATTTGATAATTTAACGCCATCAATTATTAAATCACCACTAGTTGTTAAAATAACAGCGAAATTTGCGTTTAAGATCCATTTACCGCTTTTACTATCTTCAAATAATTTTTTAATTCCGTCTTCTTCTTCAACTAAAATAAAATGCCAATGTTGAGAATTCATTGCACTACCACATACTCGTCCAGATTCTAGTACCTTCATTTTAATTTCTTTAGGAACAATTTTCTTATCAAATTCTCTAATATCTGTATTAGTCACGATGCAATCATATGTATCCATATTTATTAATTATAAAAAATCATATT
>CALBXV010000165.1 GCA_937890045.1 uncultured archaeon | reverse complement strand
ATATCTGAATAGAACCATCCTTCATCGGGATGGACTTTATCTGTTACATCCATGTTGTTTCTCTCCCACTTCCACTTGATACTATCTTAAACAAATCATTTTCATCTAAATTAAAACTTTCATAAGTACCATCAACCCTTTCTCTATTTAATATATAAAACCATTCCCTAATGCCACCAGATGTACCGTATTTCCAACATTTCTCGGCAACTCTCCACATTTTATCATTTATGTTTACTTCTTTATCAAGATAATTAGTTGACATAAACTTTCTCCCCTTGTATCTCCAACTTATCTACATCTATATTAACTGGAGATATTCTCCTTAATGTTTTAACTATATCTGGTAGAACTTTTATTATTCTTTCTATATCTTCTTTAGTAGTTTTTCTACCCAATGTAAATCTCAATGTTCCGTGTGCTACCTCATAGGGTAATCCACAGGCTAATATAACATGAGATGGGTCTAATGATTGAGAAGTACAAGCACTTCCTGTAGAAGTACATATCCCAAATTCATTTAAATACAACATCATTGCCTCACCCTCAATATCTGATATGGTTATGTTAGCATTATTTGGTAATCTCTTTGTCGGGTGTCCATTGATAAATGTTTTAGGTATGTTTTTAATAATACCATCTTCCAACATCTTTCTCAACTTTATCAATCTTTTAGATTCATGAAATCTTTCTTTCTGTACCAACCTTAATGCTTCAGCAAATCCAGCAATGAATGCTACATTCTCTGTTCCACTTCTCATTCCAAACTCTTGTCCACCCCCATGAATTAATGGAACTAACTTTACTGATTTCTTTTTATATAACATACCGATGCCTTTGGGTCCATATATCTTACTACCATTCAAAGTCATCATATCAACATTTAGATTTTCTACATTCAGATCCAACACTCCACCTGCTTGACAGGCATCGGTATGAAATAAAACTTTCTTCTTTCTACATATCTTACCAATTTGTTCTATTGGCTGTATAGTTCCTATCTCATTATTAGCATACATTATAGTAACCAAGATAGTATCTTCACGAATTGCATCTTCAACATCTTTAGGATTAACCAAACCATACTTATCAACTGGTACTCTCGTTACACTATAACCTCGTTCCTTCTCCAAGTAATTTAATGTTTCAATTACTGCTTCGTGTTCAATCGTGGAAGTAATAATGTGGGCGGGTCCATAAAGTGGTTCTAACTTTTCCACTAAACCTTTTATTGCAAGATTTACCGACTCAGTCCCACTACCAGTAAAGATGATTTCATCTGTCCGTTTGGCATTAATAATATCTCTAACAAGTTCTCTTGAACTATCTATAACTCTCTTAGACCTTAAACCTATTGTATGGAAACTACCAGGGTTTCCATATTCATCTTGGAAGTATTTATTCATTACACCCAAGACTTCATCTCTAACATAGGTTGTTGCGGCGTGGTCTAAATATATTTCTTTCATACTAATAAATATCTATTTAATTTTTTTCGGGCAACTCATCACTATCATCAAATACTTTGAAAGTTAATATCCATTTCATATCTTCATCTTCATCCCATTCTTCATAGTCTGATAATATACAAGTGTCGGTATTCATTCTATCTAATACAGGTTGAACTTGATCTTCATTACGACATATAATATAAATGTAATCTTTATTAGTTTTTACCATTACCTCATTATCGTGATGGTTATATACTACATCATCTTTCATCATTTTTTCTCTGGCCATATCTTATTCCCATATTTAGAATCTTGAATATTTTTAATGAGGCCTCTAATCGTATCCAAATCTGATTGAATCAAGTTAAGTTTCTTATCTATACCAAGAGATGCTTGACCTATTTTATCTTCGAGAGCATCTATTTCTTTAACCAATATCTCATCACCACCCCATAGTGAGTCCACCGCATGTTGTAATGAATCTATTTGTCCTGCTAATTCATCTTGATTAAGAACATCAGATACTTCTTGTTGTAACCCAACATACTCTCTCTCATAATTGACAAGAATAGTATTTAATTCATTACCACCATCTATGAGTATAATGAGTCTATTCATATCATCTAACATCTTATTCAACTCTTTAACATAATGACGAATGGTTTCTGGATCTGATACCCCTTCGAATACATCAACCTTATCTGATATTGTTTGATAATTTAAATCCCATTCATTTACTTGTTCTTCAAATTCCAATGTGGAATAATAAATACCACCAATGAAGCAACCAACTCCCATAATTACTAATGATAATGCTTCTGTTATCTTTGACATTTTATTTCTCCTGTTTCTCACTCCACATACTTGGTTGTTCATCCACTTCTTCACCATACATAGAGTATCTTGGTTTAGGTGGTGGTGGAGCATCAGGTACTTCTTTTGTATGTACAGAATATATCTCACCCTTGAACGCACTCAAATGGAACTCTGTTAATTTACCACCAGACTTTTGAAATGTATATTCTAACCCATCTGTTAATGATGGGAATACATCTGATGTTTGATTTGCATCTGTCCACTGATCCCCTGGTGGAACTCTCTTTAATACTAATTGTTTCTTTTCTTCTATTGCCATAACTACTCCTCTAATGTTTTTCCTAATATAGATTTAACCAACTCATATGTAAATATCGAATACTCTGGATATTTAGAAAAGGCTTTTATTAGGTTTGCCATGTATTCACCATTTATATAGTCCGTATCATATTCTTCCATTATAACTACTTGTTCCATAAATGTCCTAATAGCTATTTTCAAATCTTCTGGTAAATCTTTTCGTGGTTCTAACTTACCAGCCTTATATTTTTTGGTAATCCTTTTGACTTCTTTATCTTTATTCATTTTATATGTACCGAAAGATTTATGTATAGGATGACACAAGCCAATATTAGTGATACGATAATCCTTTGACTTGGAACTTCGTGTAAGAACCAACCAGTCATAATTGCAAATGTTATAGTTGCTATTCCAAACCCAACAGGTCTAACTGCCCAATACTCTCCAAAATATTCATAGAACATTCTTGTAGAATAATAGAATAGATAACTGATTGGAACACCAGCCAATATTATCCACCACTGTGATTTAGCCCATTCCCATCTAAACTGTGCATTCATATGAAACCAGGCTATAATGTTTCCTAAAAAACTCATACCCAATGCAGATATTAATAACCATACCCTGTCGTTCATCAATTTTTACCGAATAAGTCTGACAGCGACTCTCCAAGTTCTTTGGCCAGTTCATCACCCGTTATATCATTCTCTGATATATCCTGTTGCTCTTCGAATGTTCTACCTATATCTTTATTAATAGTTTTGTGTTTGTTTGGGTGTTCCAAGAAATAACAGTTATAACAAAAAAATCTTAAATTGGATGGTTTCTTATCGTGTATATCTCCGTTAATAAAATGAACTATTAGTGGTGATAGCATATCTGTTTTCCTTTGTCTCATTTCCCCACAACACGAACACCGTTGTGGTAATACAAATTCTCTAATCAATTTTTTCTGAAATGTCAATTCTACATCTAATGGTTTAAGTCCACTCCAAGTTACTTTCCTTGCACGACTGATTCCCGCTGAACTTGGTCTTGGTGCCCATACATCATACTTCTTCGCATATTTCTTAAATGTATTATACGATGTATGTAATGATTGAGCTGCTTTATGCATACTCTCTGATTCTTCTATCGCTCGAACAATCCTATCTTTCGGTATTGGTCTACCGAGATATGGATTTATTCCTTGTCGTCCTGTTTGTGCCATTTGTTACTCCTTTTTAATTCTTTGAGTGGTGCGCTAGATGTCTTAGTAGGATTCATTCGGGCTCGCTCCGTTACCATACCACTCATATTATAAATATAATCTATTATTAGAAAACACACATTTATTTTGTGTCAATCCCCATCTCCACCCGTAAATCTATGTCTATCAGTATCTATGGTAGTAATATATCTAATTAACCTACCACACACTTTACAACATATCGGGGTGATATCTATTACTGATGAGTAGTGTGTTAAATGATCCTCACAATGTTGTTCTATCCGTTCCCAATCAGATTTTTTATTCTTATTTAGAGTTTCTCTATCTTTATCTTGACCACAACATTTAGTATGAGTACCCTTTGATTTCTTACCAGTTTTCTTTTCTTTAAAATAAGCTCTATCCATTTTCGTTTAACATTGTCCTTACTTTCATAATTGCTTTACCCAATAGATTCTCACCTTCCCATTTAGATTCATCTAAAACTCTATCATCATCCGAAAAAGTGGATAATGATGGAGACATAAAAACAGTTCTACGATATACCTGCCTGCCCTCCTGAGCCTTCCTGTTAGGGAATCCAAATGGCTCCAACCGTAGAACTGATTAATCTTCTTCATCCTTTATCCATATGTTTCTCTGAAACCTTTCTGACCATTCACTATGACCACAAAAATCTTTTACTTTAAATTGTTGTATCCAAAACTCTAACTCATCTTCTGTTGGAACTTTAATTAAATGAAATACAGTATTTACTTCATCTTGCGATTCCATCCGTTTCCGTAAATACTTAGCTAACTCTTTGTTATCTATCACTATAAGTAGTATTCCTATTTGTCCAACTACTATTCTCAAAGTTATATGGTATCCTCACTAAATAATATGTCTTATCATCTATTGAGAACATCTGACTTCTTTCCATAGGATTGATTTCTTCATATGCCGCCCGTTCCATTAATATCTCAAAAATTTCTTCTCTGTGAGTCTGATGGGTATATTGAGCATTGACTGGTTCTACTATTTCTATTTCTATAAAACAACTATAGTCTTGTGATGGAACTAATCTATATGGAACTATCTCTGGTAGTTCTTGTCCCCATACTAAATCAATCCATCCTAAAAAAACAATCGTTCCAACAATCCAATATACTATTTTTCTAATTTTCATTCTTATTCTCTTATCCATGAAGAAGTAAATGTAGGTCTAACAATCAAAACTATAATTGATTCAGTATAACCTTCGACAGTTGCTTCTATCATTGCAAACCAATTAACAAAATTAGGTAAAATTATAATACTTACTTCACCCCTACAGTCTACATCAGTATATGTAACTAATGATTGGTTATAACCATCTATTGGCCAATTAACTACCCAATGAACCATACTTTCTGCTGGGGCCTGATAACTAATCCGTAATGTATCAGTAGACCAATGACCGATAGGAACTGTATAACGATATATCCCACACGATTCACACTCTACAGGCAAATCAGGTATAACTTGCAATTTACATCTTACTTCTCTATTAAGAGCATAAGGTGTTTCATCTTCAATTGGTTTAGTTGGTGATTCACAGCCGAAAACGAGAAGTGTTCCAATAATCCAATATAATGTTTTCTTACCTTTCATCCTTATCCTTCAGTATATTTAAATAAACTGAACCAATACTAAATAGTACTATTATAATCCCAAACAATACTATTGATATGTATTCTAATGTTAGATATGTATGTATCATAATATTATTGCTTCCGCTTCTTTTAGATTAGAAACTCTATGTTTTGCTTT
>CALBXV010000164.1 GCA_937890045.1 uncultured archaeon | reverse complement strand
TGAAAACAATTATTTGTGATATTGATGGTACTTTAACAGAGTATACAGGTTTAGGACATTTAGGAATAGTTAGAGAAGAACATAAGCTATTACCTGGTGTCCTTGAGCGTATGCGGAGCTGGGAGATAAAAGGCCATCGAATTATCCTTATTACTGGTAGACGAGAATCGGTAAGAGAAAGAACTGAATCAGAACTCCGAAGATTAGGTATACCATTTGATATGCTTTTGATGGGGTATGCAGATAGTGGTAGAATACTTATAAATGATGTTGGACCCAGGGTAAAAGCTCATGCTGTAAATGTACCTAGAGATGCTGGTTGGAATGATGTAGATTGGAGTGAAGCAGGATTAGATTAATGCTTGACAACTTACTTTAAGTATGATATGCTATAGATGTCTTAAAAATAGAAAGAAGGCATTTAATTATGAAGAAGTATATATATTTGGCAGGACCTATTGCAGGTTGTACGGAAGAAGAAGCCACCAGCTGGCGAGATTATGTGGTCAGTATGTTGCCCTATGGTATTGTAGGCATTTCACCTTTGAGATGTGAACCCGTGAAGGAAGGAATGACTTATACAGATATAGGCGCTACAGATAAGATGTGGTCAGATCCTCGTGCAATCGCAACAAAGAATTGGTTAGATACTGAATCTTGTGATTTGGTTTTAGCATATTTACCTAAAGAACTAAATGATAGACGACCATCATATGGTACTACTATTGAAATCGGTTGGGCTATTGGTTTGAGAAAACCTTTGATAGTTGTTTCTGATGACAAGTACTTGATGGATCATCCTCTTATTAAACACAACGCTTCATGGCGTTTAGATAACTTAGAAGATGCGTGTGAAGTTATTATTGGTTTGTTTAGTGATTATGTGGGCCCAGTTACACATTAAGTCCTCCGTAAGGAGAGCCCCATGGCTACGGAAAAGAAAAAGAAAGTTCACTATGTTGATAATAAAAAATTTCTAGCAGCAATAGTAGAAAGAAAGGAGCAATTAAAAGATGCGGAAGAGGCCGATGAGCCAAAGCCGCAGATTAGTAATTATTTAGGAGAGTGTATTCTAAAGATTGCTAATCACCTGTCGTATAGACCAAACTTTATTAACTATACATACAAGGAAGAAATGATTTCTGATGGTATAGAAAATTGTTTACAGTATATAGATAATTTTGATCCCGAGAAATCAAAGAACCCTTTTGCATATTTTACACAGATCATTTATTATGCATTTGTTAGACGCATAGCAAAAGAAAAGAAGCAGCAGAAAATTAAGGATAGAATATTAAAGAGGTCTAATATATCTGAT
>CALBXV010000163.1 GCA_937890045.1 uncultured archaeon | reverse complement strand
GTTCCTGATACTTCCTTAATTAATTTATACATTTCTGTTTCTATTTTATTTATACTTTCAACAGGTTCATATCCACGTTTTTGTTTATTTTTTCTTTTTTGTAAACCACCTTCTACATCATAATCACTATCATCAAAGTCATAAGTTGCGTGTTCTGCACCCTTACCTGTTATATGAGGGCCACTATGAACTTTATGATGTTTTATAAATTCTTTTCCCCGTTTAGCTTTAATTGGGGGTTTTGCTTTTTTTAATTTCGGTGAATTAACTTGTTTTACCGTTGTTGGTAAACTACCTTCTGTTTTAGATTCTTGCCATAAAGTATTATTACCACGAGTAATTTTCTTTATTAAATTTGTTCTTATTTGACTATCAAAATTCTTTCGAGTAAGTTTTGTCTTATCTGAAAATAACATTCCACCATATCCTGGTTTTCCTCTATTTACAAGTCCCATATGAATAACATTCGGGCCTGTTTTTAATACCAAATATTGAACACCGTGTTTACCATACCAAATTCTATCTCTTACTTCAACTTGGCTTATCATTATTTCTTTAGCTTCAATTAAATCTAATCTCCAATCCTTCCACGTATCCATCATTGTTTTATAATTAGACATTTTATTTCCCACTATGTTTAATTTCTGTTTCTAAAAATCCTTTCAAAACACTTCTTTTGTATAAAACACTATACGCGTTTTTTATTTGACCTTTTTTCACATATTTTAATGTTTCAGTAAGAATTCTTTGGATACTACCTTGTAATTGTTTTCTTGTCATTACACCATATCCAGGGATTTGAATTTTAGCATCTAATGGAGTCTGAACACCTTTCTTTGGTGCTGTAATCTTAGCTTCTTTCATATTTTTTACTAAAGATTTTAAGCTAATCATTATTATGCCCCTGCTATAATATCATGTATAATTGATTCAGTTTTGCAATATACTCCACATTCAATAGAATCTCTAAGATTTTCTTTATCAATACCCTCATTATCAATACCCTCATTTACCGGATGCATAAAAGCTCCATGTGTTGATGGATTAGAAACAAAATCAAACGCAATTAATTCAAAATCTGGTTGAACCTCTTGTCTATCACCATCATCACTTTCTCTAACAGTTTCTATTGATCCCATACCACGAGATGATATACCTAATTTAATACCAGATTTAAATAATTCTTTTAGTATATTTCCGGCTGGTGTTCCTAAAACTTCAACTACACCAAGTAAATTATCATCTTCCCAATGCATTTCTTTAATATTATGAGATACATTTTTTAAATTAACAACAGAACTTTCTGGATGATCCAATTCACCTAAAGCTCTACGTTGTTTTATAAATGTTTTAGCATATTTTTTTGCTTCTCTCATTAAAATATCTCTTGGATACACTCTACCATTCTGATTTTTAGAATCAGCTCTTTGTAAAACACCTTGAACAACTAATTGTCCATTATTTTCTTTTAATGATTCACTAATATATTTTGGTTTTACTTCAAATGGTAAATAATCTACTATTAATTGTTTCATTTATTTCATCCTTTTAACAATTGTTAACATTTCTCTCATAAATTTTGTTATATTTTTTCTATATGTATCTCTGAGAGGTTTTGATAATTTTTGATTGGGAATATCTGCATTTAATCTTTCATCTAACTTATACATTGTTTCACGCAATCGAGCTTCAATTTTACCTAATTTTTGTGCAAGTTTTTTAGCTTGAACTATATCTTTTGTATCTTCTGTAATAATTGGTTCTTTTGTAAAAGTAAGTTTTGGTAATGGTTCTCCAAACTTTCTTTCCCATACATAAGCTTCATTGATAATATCTTTTAATTTAATCATTTAACTTCTAGCTCTTATAATTTCTTCTCTCATATCTTCCAATCGTTTAATCCATCTATCAACAAATTTAATTGTTTCAATCTTATTTGGTTCTTCACCCTTGACTTTAGTTTCTTCTATAAGCCAACGCCGCTTCAAATTAGATAGACTTAACAATCTTCCTAAAAAAGTAAGTCCATCTCTATTCCAAGATGGATTTTGCATAATATTAAAGATTAATACAGTTGGCCGACTTTATTCGCTAACTTAACTAACCTTTCACTAATTTTTTTCATAGCCACGTGAGTATTTTTCCAATAGGATGTAGAATCAACACCTACTTCATTTTTAAATCTCACGTTCATTTTAACAAGTTTATCTAACTCGTTTAGCTTATCACGTACCTCTCTCATCGAGTAACCAATTTTTTGTTTTGGTGACATCGAATCATCATTTCTATAATCGTGATATTTACCTTCTGTTACAGACTCAATCTTTTTATCAACTTGTTTTGCTTTAGAAACACCTACTCTATTAACACTTATAATAGCTTTAACACCGCCCTTTATTTTTTTAGCAACAATCATTTTAGCTTCACCCTTAGAACCAGCGTCAATCAAAACGCTACCAAAATCTGTTCTTATATGAAACTTAGCTTCAGACATAGATTCGTCTTTTTTCTTTTTCTTTTTCTTAAATGCATAAGGAGTTTTAGGGGGGCCTTCACCACCATCTATATTACCTGTTACAGATGCTTCCTGTAATTCTTGTTCTATTATTTCTCTAATAAAATTTCTTAAAGTTTCAAGGTTTATGGACATTTTTCAACTCCTTAATTAATTCATAATATCTCATTAAAGTTAAAACCTGTTTATCTTTAACAACTCTTCCTTTTGTAAGATTATCTATTTGATTTACCGCTTCTGTTAACTTTATCTTTGTAATTTTATCTTTTACTTTTGGTAGTTGTTTTTTTAATTCTTTCATTATTCCAATAGATTCTGAATCTATGAACTCTCTTAATGAATTTGTATTAGAAATGTTATTAATATATTTCTTTAATAACACTTTTTGAGACTCATCTAATGTTTTATATTTACTATTAAACTTATCTACAAGAATTTGATAAGTAAGTAATCTCAAATCCTTATCTTTTTCTTTATATGATTCTATAATTTTATTTTGTTTAACACTAACATTAGTTCTTTTAGTTGTAATATGTTCTAAAATAGTAAATTTTGAATTAACTGTATGTTCTGGATCAAATATATCATTAGATGTTTCAGATTGAAATACTTTATATATTGACGCTAACAATCTATAATTTGAAATACGACCATTAAAAAAATCATTTACACTATAAGTTTCTTTAATTTGTTTTATTAAATTATATTTTTCACGTCTAAGTACAGTATTACTTAATCTTTTTCTTGATTTTAATACAGTTTCCAATAATTGTGTCGCTCTATCTTCTGTACTATAATGTTTTTCAGATAAAATTTGGTATAATTGTAATTCTTTACCTAATTCAGTCTTTTCATTAAAATATTTTTTCATTATCGCTACCGACTGTGATTTTTTATCATTTAAAACGTCGGCCGTTATTTGTCTTGTTAACAATTCAAAAAGAATACTGGTATTCTTTATTTTAGAATGCTTTAGTTTTCGAGTCATTATAAAATACTCCATATCATCTTGTAATTACAGTTACCCAAATATAAATATAAAGTTATACAATATTTATTCATCTTCATCACCGTTATTAACAGAAGTTATTTCCTTCTGATACTCCGTTTCCACATCAGATGTTTCAGTTATGATTTCTCTGTTCTTTTTACCCATTGATTTCTTTAATAAGTCTAAATGTGCAAGAGCTAATGAACTGCCGCCTTTATATGCAGTACCATATTTGGGACTTCCACTCGCACCTTTCTTTTTATCATGAGCTCCTAATGGATCTCTACCCCGTGCAGAACCATCTTTACCATACTTTGGGCCCTCTTTTGGTCTACCTGCTCCTTCTTGTCCACCTTCAGGACTTCCACCCTCATCTTCTAACTCATGACCAGTTCTACCCATTGCCATATCAGACGGTGTTCCAGTTGCTTCACCACTTTCTGCAGGATCATTTCCTTCATTTTCAATCTGACCGCGACGGAATTTTTGTTTATAATCATATACAATTTGATTATCTAATTCTTTCATTTCATCATCTGTAAATCCAAATATATTTTTATAAATCCATTCTGAAGAAACCAATCCATCTTGTACCATCGACGCTGCTAAAGATGTTTTATTATTCCATAACTCAACTTTTTCTTGTTCATATATTGTAGATGGATTTGTTAATCCCAAATCGAAATTAACTAAATCAGCATCTTGATAACCTTGTGCATACAAATGAACAATAGCAATCTTTGTTAATTCCGATACTGTGATTCTTTGTATTCTTTCAATAGTTCTTGCAAAACGAACATCTTCTGCGGCTAAAGTAGCTTTAGAACCAATTTGTTCTTCAAATCCTAAAAACGCTTTTGGTATTCGCAATGACGCTAGCAATTTATTTTTAAGATATTCAATATCATCTATAGCTTCATAGGTCAAACCTGGTAATGAATCAATACTTGTTCCACTATCTCCACCACGAACAGGTAAGAAAAAATCCTCTGTAATGTTCTGCATATTATATTTTAAATTATAATCACCAGTCTCTGTATCTACAACTGGTGCTTTCTTCATCTTATTAATAATTTTTTGCATATAATTATCAACTTCGTTTGGTGGAATATTACCAATATCTAATTTAAAAACTCTTTTTTCTGGTGCTCTCATAATCCTAT
>CALBXV010000162.1 GCA_937890045.1 uncultured archaeon | reverse complement strand
AGAAGAGGATAAAAAAGAAGCTAAAATTCCAAAAACTGACGATCTAGCTAGTATGAATTCCTTATTCTCATGAATCCAGACAACGAACTGAAATACCTACAAGAAAAGCTACACCAACGTAATGCAAGAGTTACGGGTGCTTGGGTGAATATAAAGACTATGTTCTTTACTGTAGTAACAGTTATAGGACTTCTTGCTAGCTTATTGTTGTTACCGGTAGTCATTATATTATTCGGCGGGGTAATAGCTTTTGTATTTTATAAGCTACGATTTACAGATCCTGATCGTTAATCAAGCAGTCCTTGGTATAGCCCACCTCCTGCTATATCCTTAGTAATTTCATAAATAGTTACATTATTGGCTTCGTCAAATAGATTAGGGAACTGCATAAGATTTGGTGAGAAATCTCCGCCTAGCCATGAACTATTTACATTACCTAGCGTAGCTACTCCAGTACTATATTGTAAAGCTGCAGAGATTCCTACTGCTGTAGGGCTAGCTTGGAGTAATTGTCTAGAAGCTCTCTGGTTTCTTAACCAATATGAGAGAAAAGCCGTAGCTCCAGTCATTTCTAATGCTTCTAATGCAGCAATTAATGACTCATCAAATAGTACAAAAGCATCAAGAGCATCATGCATAGCTCTTTTAAAAGTATGGCCCTGGACAGCCATAGCATGTTCTATCATTACATATCTGCCTAAAAAGTCTGTCATCTGAACCATCTGTCTAGAGAAGTTATATCCTATACTTCCTTTAGCCCAAAATAAGGTAGATGCTATTGTTTGTAGACTTTTAGGAATTTTACCCCCAACGTCTTTCAATGCTCCCTTAAATAAAACACGCTTCATACGGTTAAAATATCCATCAATCTGTGCTTCATTTAGATCTTCTACAATTAGTGAATCTAGCCCTGCTTTAACCATCTTGTCTAATTTATTTCGTTTTAGACGTACTTTCAGTCTTTCTATTTTAAGTGCTTCAGGACTATTTTTTTTATCTAATTTTTTAGTGTTTATAAGATGTTGTAATTTTGCAATTTCTTTACTGTCTCGACTATATTTACGATATTCGTGAATACCTTCTATAATTTTATTAATGATATAAGGTAAAGAAATCTTTCTCATACTTAGCTGTGCAACATTAGAAAACATATTTCCAAATACTACCTCAGGCATTGCCAGTACTATTCTATTTTTACCGTACCCAACTGTCTGTCTAACAGCATAGTGAGTCAATCCAGCTATCTGTTTAGCTCGTAGTTGTAGAGGATGGTCACCTTGAAATACTTTTAATTGGGTAATATCTAATTGTTTAAACCCAAACACTTTTTCAACGATATCATGCCTGACCATAAATGTATTGTTAACAGCAAACTTCTGTATATATTCTCGAACTGCTTTAGGAAGTTTTCTGTATCGATCAATATACGGTCCATCGGGATCTAGGAGATCAATGAACTGGTCTGGGTGAACCTTTAGCAGATCTGCTTGTTCATGAACTAGAAGGTTGACTGTTTCTATATCATTTTTAATTGTATTTCTACGATCTATTAATCTGGATTGCATGTGAGCAAATACATTTTGAAATTCTAAATCTGGGCGTAATAGTTCTTTTTTAGATTTATGGTCCATCATTATACGAAAATCTGTAATTACATTTGTTTCCGGATGACGAATAGGACGGAATTTAAACCTAGGATCAATCTTTAATTGCTTAGCTAGAGCTGCCTGGTCTCTTTTAAATCTATCAATTGTATTCTTTATTTGACCAAAATTTGGTTTATTAGTTACAGGATCTATGTACTTAGGGTTCTTCATTAGTATTTCAGTTAATGTAGTTCCCATATTTCGTTGGTTAGTCGTAGACATAATTCCAGAAATGTCTGATACTTCTGGCATATTTCTATTGATATACATCGTATCGTGTGTCTGATCTTTATCTGTAGTACTAACAGGGTATGAATGCGCATACCCAGAATCAGCCATTCTTTCTTTATCAGCAGCTGGTTTAATTTTTATATCAGTCAAATTATCCATACGTTCAACGATGTACCCTTTCATCATTGGAACAGCATCACCGTCAAATAATCCTTCACGGGATTCTGTTTTATAATGTATATGAGTATCTAGTAAATCAATAATTCCATTATCAGTAGCATTAGCATTAAATTCATTTTTAGATAAACCTTGAACTAAAGCAATCTTCCTTTCATCTATATCATCTAAGGCAACCAGCGTAGCAAATGCATCTAACCATCCAACTTGTTCTTCAGTAGGATCTTCTAAATGATCAAAAGCAATTGAAGCTGCACTATTGTACGCACCAGATATTCTTTCAGTCTTATGTGTAGCAATCCAGTGTCCCAGTTCATCTGCATATGCTATAGCTGGATCATTTGCTGTTAGATTTAATTTTTGTTTAATAATCTTTTTTAGAGTACCTCTTTGTGCTACAGCATTGTTGTCTTTACCTATTAAGTTCATAATTTTTTGAGTACTACCTGGGCCATCTAATCCTAAACCAGATGTTAAACGAAGACTCGCTAAGTCTGTTCTTAGTATTACATCAGTAAGTGCTTCCCTGGTTTCAAAAGACATTGCTCCATCTTCTAATTCGTCAGGAGACATGGATTTCCAAACATTATTAAACCAATCTATATAGAATCTTTCAGTCTCTTGTCTTAATTTAGATATAGTAATTTTAGCGTGTAATAATTGTTCTTTTAGTTCATTACTTAATGCTCCTCCGCCGATTTCGTTAGCTATACCACGTAATGTATGATTTAACATCCTCATAGCTGCCATTCTTTGAGTTTGAGCTTCAGCACTATTACTAAGAGTAATATAAGGAACATTGGTTATCCCAGTAGCATATGTTGCAAGCACTGTCTTCGTACCACTTTTCATTCGTCTCTGAGGAAAAAAAGAGTCTGGATCTCTATCTTTCTCAGGAAGTGGTTCTGCAATAAGCCTAAAACTTTTCTTTTGAATATTCTTACCTACTCTTTCTGTAAAATCTCTTACGATTTGATCTGATTTATCCAGAGCTTTGTAAAGTTTACTTTGTTTTTGCGCATACTTACTTTTATGCTTATTTTGAACTGCAACTAAATGTTCAGTAATTGCAAGTGCTTCTGCAAGTGAAGAACTATTCTGAGCTCTGTATACTTTGTACCCAAGTAACTCTTTAACAGTATCTACAACTACCCGGATAACATCCATTAATTGTCCCATTAGTCCTTCTCTTTGACCAACAGGAGTCTTACCCATAAAATCCATTAAGTGTCTATTAGTACTAGAATATGCTAAGAACTCATGTAATCTATTCTCTTCTTTTGCTAAAAATGCAGTTCTGTATTGTAGTTTCGCCATATCCATTTCTGCTTCAGAAGCTAAGCTAGTTGGTCTAGTTCCTGCCGGACGGAATACTTTCCACTCATTACCTTTTCCGTATTCTTTTCCTAAGCTTTTATGAATATGAGCGTATAGTTTTTCAATACGATCAGCTACTAATGGTTTTTCATTTATTGCAATAACAGTCATCGCATGTACCATCTCATGGGCATATACTTCCTGAGGCGATTGTCCGTTACGTGTTGCAGGAGTTCCCTGGTTAATTGAAAGTGTCATACTTTCAGATTCAGGTAGGTACTTTCCTTGAGTAATTCCTTCAATTTGCTCTTCTGTCAGTTCAATAGCTCTAGTTGTATCGAAACCCTCAGATATGATACTCATAACAGCACTCAGTGCGCTAGTATGCTCATCCATTTCTTCTTTACTATCGTAATGATTACGAGAAAGGGACTTCATTTGGTCAAATAATTCATCTACATTTTCACTAGTAACATCACCATGCTGTTCAGTGAATAATATTTTCCCTTTATCTGCATCTTTTAAAGAAGTTAAGAACTCATCTATGTCTT
>CALBXV010000161.1 GCA_937890045.1 uncultured archaeon | reverse complement strand
ACAGGAGAATGGATATGAAAAAAATACTTATGGTATTAGCATTATCTTTACCTTTAATGGCACAAGAAGTTGAAGTTAAAGAAGTAGATGGTAAGACAGAAGTTACCGTTAAGAAACAACACGATAAGAAAAATCAGCCTCGCGGTGATATGAGAGCATGGAAACAACGCGGTGATAAAGCTGGTATGAAACGTAGTGGAATGGACCAACGGAAGAAACGAATGGCTATGGCAAATAAACGGAAGATGCACAAGAAACGTGCAATTCGTTCCTTTGTTCGTATAGTAGTCATTGGTGGAATAGCTTATTATGTTGGATACACTCGTGGTGAAAGAAGCCATAAAGGTGGCTGGGATAGAAAACCGCCAATGGGAGATAAATAATAATGAAAAAGTTAATTACAATATTAACACTAAGTGCTTTCATAACAGTAGGATGTGATATGCCTACTGAACCTCAAAGACCTAATGAAATTGATTCTATTGAGATGATGCTCAAAAGTGTTAATGATGAGGATGTACCTGTTGCACTTACTTTTGGTGTAGGTGATGATGATAAAAAAGGTAAGGGTAAAAAAGGTAAAGGTAGAAAACCAAGTTTCCGTAAAGTGATTCATAGATTGGATAGATATTTAACTAATCATCCAAACGAAGAAGTACAAGGATACTTGGATACTGCAGTACTTAATTTGACTGTTCTACGCCAAATGAAACAAGATGGTGTTAAAGATGGTTTCAAAGAACTTGTCAAGGAAACTCGACAACTATTGAGGAAAGCCATAAAGGCAGTTAGAAAAGTAAGGAAGAGTGATTAAAATGGAATGGGATCAAATAATTACATTATGTGTTGTTGCTGCATTAATTGCAGTAGAATATTTTAGACCAGGTACACTTACATCTAAAAAATAATGAAAGAGAAATACTGTAAATGGGTATTGTATGCATTAGCAGTATATTTTACATTAGATTTTTTAGTGTGGTGGGTACGGTATTGGAGTTAAATTAAAATGATAAGTGGAGCAGCTTTTGCGTACTTTTTTTTAGGATTTGTGTCAGCACTTGTAGTTGTAGAACTAACTGATGGGAAACCCGCTAAAAAGGCCGACTATTCAAATATAGAACATAACATTTATGTACAAGAGCCTTGGACAATACAAGATACACCACAACAAGATACTTTTAATAGTCAGAGGAATAATTAATGAAACCTAAAAACTTATTAATCAGATTAATAGATTTTAAAATTTCCATATTAACGAAACTTAAAAACATATTGCTGAGTTGTGTAATCGTCTTTGGGAGTATATCTCTATCGGGGTGTTATACACAGCTCGCTATGTTTCATCCAGAACCAGGAAATGATGATAGTGAAGAGTTCTATTCATATTCAGTAGCAAGAGTAAGACCAAATCTTTCTCTGTATGCAAGTGATGGGGCAGGACAATCATTAGGTATGGCTTATCAACTGATGTATAATAGGTTTAGAGGGTTTTCGGGATTTGGTAACAGATACAGTTATTATAATCCATATTATTATGGTGGTATTTATAATGATTATGTTACTTATGATGTGATTGGTGGAACATATACAGTTTGGATTCCAGGTATTAAAGAAAAGAAACAAAGAACTTGGACAACAGATAGAAGTG
>CALBXV010000160.1 GCA_937890045.1 uncultured archaeon | reverse complement strand
TTATTTTTTAATGGTTTTAAGTGTTTTTTAGTTTAATGAAAGAAAAAACTATGGCGAATGTAAATATTTGTCAATTTCCCATTGTGAAACATTATTATGATATTCATACCATTCATTTAATTTAAATTCTATATAATAATCAATAAATTTATTTCCTAGAGTCTCACGAAGTACATTATTATGTTTAAGCTCCATTAATGCTTCTTCTAACGTATTTGGAAGTCTAGTAATATTCTGATTTTTAAGTTCGGTGGGTGTCATTTTATACATATTATTATCATTTTGATCTCCTGGATCAATTTTATTTTCAATACCATCTAAACCAGCTGCTAAAATAGCTGCTGTGGCTAAATATGGATTACAAGCAGAATCAATAGTTCTGTTTTCAATTCTACCAGGGCCGGGAATACGTAACATTTGTGTACGATTATTTCCACCATAAGTTACATATACTGGCGCCCAAGTTGCACCAGATAATGATCCCCCTGAAATTAATCGTTTATATGAATTAACAGTTGGAGCTGTAAATGCGCAATATGCTCGTGCGTGTTTAAGCAGACCACCAATAAAATAATAAGCTGTTTTTGAAAGACCTAATTTTTTAGAGTCGTTTAAATCAATAAATACATTTTTACCAGTTTTTTGATCTATTAAACTCATATGAAAGTGAGCTCCACTCCCAGTTCTATTAATAAATGGTTTAGGCATAAAAGTAGCAATTGCTCCAATTTGATTGGCTAAAGTAGATACCATATAACGGTGGAAAACTAGACGATCAGAGGTTGTAATACAGTCAGAATATCCCATATTTAGTTCAAATTGTCCATTAGCATCTTCATGATCAGTAGCTTCAGTGTCCCACCCAAGCTCATCTACATAATTTATGAGTTGTTCTAGGAAGGGAAGATTACGAGTGAGGCCTTTCATGTCATAACATGGTTTAGTTAATGTATCTAGTGAATCAAGGGGTTCAATTGTTCCATCATCATTCTTTTTAACTAAGAAAAATTCAGGTTCAACGCCAGTATTATAAACAAAACCTTTGTTTTTAACTTTATTAACAACATTCTGTAAAATAGTCCGTGAACAAAAAGGCCAAGATTTACCTTCAACAAATAAATTACTAGCAAATCTTACTGTATCTCTTTTCCAAGGTAATACAGTCAAAGAATTAAGGTCTGGTATTGCTTTAATATCAGGATTATGAGGTTCTTGACCTAAACCTGGGACGGAAAAACCAGCAAATCCTGCTCCTTCAGTAGCAAGTTCTTCAAAGTGGTGTATAGTAGATATTTTAGCTCTAAGAGTTGCGTTTATGTCAACAAATTGAAAGAAAATATATTTTACATTATTCTTTTTTAGTTCTTTATCAATAACAGAAATTTTTGGGTTAGAATTATTCATTTTTATCAAATTCCAAATATTTTATTTGTACCTGCTAAAGGAACTTTAGCCATCGCTGATGCTTCAATTGATAAAGCGACGAGATCTTCAGGTTCTAAACTATGAACATTGCTTTTACCTAATGATCTAGCAATTATACCTGCTTCCATAGTCATAGAATTAAGAAAGTTAGCTACTTGATTAGAACTATCATTTATATTCAATCTTTTTTCTAATTTAGGTTCTTGAGTAGTAATTCCAACTGGACATTTACCAGTATTACATTTATTACAGAATCCAGCTTCAGCGCCAATTTCTTTAACAAAGTTTGTTATACCAGGTAATTCTCGATTACAATTTAAAGCGATCATAGCTGCTTGTCCAATAGCTACTGCATCAGCACCCAAAGCTAATGCTTTTGCCATATCAGCACCATTACGTATACCACCAGAAACAACTAAAGATATTTTATCATTTAAACCAAGTTCTTCTAAAGCTTCACGGGCTTGAACTATTGCAGGCATTGTAGGAATACCAGTGTGATTTAATAAAACTTCGGCAGAAGCTCCAGTTCCTGCTTGCATTCCATCAATAACAATTATATCTGCACCTGCTTTTGCAGCTAGTTTAACATCATCTTTAACTCTACAAGCAGGTAATTTAATTTGAATTGGGACTTTCCAATCAGTAATTTCTCGTAATAATTCAATAAAAATAGCTAAATCGTCAGGTCCAAGCCATTCAGGATGTCTAGTAGCGCTCCGTTGATCAATACCTACAGGTAAATCACGTTTTAAACCTATAATTTCACTTACTTTTTGTCCCATTAACAATCCACCAGTACCAGGTTTAGCACCTTGACCGACTACAACTTCAACTCCGTCAGCATTAACCATATCATTAGGATCAATACCATATCTACTAGCATTCATTTGAAAAATCATAACTTTAGCAAATTGACGTTCTTCAGGTAACATTCCACCATCACCTGTACAGCTTGCACTTCCGACCATAGCAGCTCCTTTAGCTAAAGCGATTTTAGCACTTTTGGATAAAGCACCATAACTCATTCCAGAAATATAAACAGGTGTATTTAATTTAATAGGATGTTTAGCAGATTTCTTACCTAAAATAGTAGTAGTATCACATGTTTCTTTATAACCTTCTAGGGGTATACGTGTTAAACCACTAGGTAAAAATACTAAATCATCAAAATGTGGTACTCTTTGATTAGTACTAAAGCCTCGAAGTCTATACCTTCCTAACTGTGCTTTAGCATGTATATCTTCAATTATATGAGGAGTCCATGTTTGACTATGATTAAAAAGCATTTTTACTATAATTTAATATCAAAAAGAGGAATAAAAACTTTAGATTTTACCAAATAAAACTATATTGTTTTGGATAAGATTTGGAAAAAATCTAATGATTTTGGATTTATTAAAGCATCACGATTAGTTATTGGTTTACCATTAATTATATTTGAAACAGCGCTTTCAACTTTTTTCATATTGAATGTATACGGTATATCTGGAACTTCAAGAATTAAGTAAGGAACATGTCTAGGAGATGCGTGTTCTTTTAATAATTGTTTAATTTTTTTAATTATTATATCAGTCAATTTTAATCCTAAATTTAACTTTACAAAAAGTATTATCTGTTCATTTCCTTTAATATTTTTACTTACAACTAAACTGTCAGATATCTCCTTAACTTGTTCTATAACAACATATATTTCTGCTGGTCCAATACGAACTCCGGAAGGATTCAAGATGAAATCTGAACGCCCAAAGAATGTTATTCCTCCTGTATCATCATTTATTTTTATCCAATCACCATGACGCCAAACTTTTGGATATTTGGTAAAATAAGTTTTTTTATATTCTTTATCGTTAGGATCATTCCAGAAATATAATGGCATTGATGGTATAGGGATTTCACATATAAGTTCTCCAGATTTATTAACTATTGAATTTCCGTGTTCGTCATATGTTTTAATTTTCATTCCTAAAGCTGGTCCTTGAAGTTCACCACTGTATACAGATTGAATTGGTGTTCCAGCAACAAAAAGACCATTAATTTCTGTTCCTCCAGATATAGAATTTAAGTGAATGTCCTGCTTTATTTTAGTATAAACATAATTAAATCCTTCTGCTGAAAGTGGAGAACCAGTTTGAGATATTTGATGAAGTGATGATAAATCAAATATTACACTTGGATTAACATTCATATGAATAAGAGAGTTAAGATATGGAGCACTACAACCAAACACGTTTACGTTTTCGTCTTGAATCATTTGCCACATAATTTTCCAATTTGGATAAAGGGGATTTCCATCATAAAGAATTATTTTTACACCTAGTGATAGAGCACTTGTAAGCCAATTCCACATCATCCAACTTGGAGTAGTTATATATGTAATTGAATCACCAATTTTTAAATTAGTGTGTAAAAAGTGTTCTTTTAAATGATTTATTAATATTCCTCCAGAACTTTGAACAATACATTTTGGTTTACCGGTTGTTCCTGAAGAAAACATAATATAAACAGGATGATCAAATGGTAATGATTCAAACGATAGATTGCTATTACTTTTATTTATAAAATTATTATAGTCTACTGCATTTGGTATAGATTTTAATTCTAAATTATTATTTAAATATGGAATTACAATAATTTTTTTCAACGATTGAATTTTGTTTGAAATTTGTCTAATTTTTGGTAATTGATCAAAAATTTTACCTTTATATTGATATCCATCCGACGTAAAAAGTACAATTGGTTCAATTTGGTTAAATCTATCAACTATTGCATTTGAACCTAATTCTGAACCACATGAAGACCATATAGCACCTATACTTGTTGTAGCCAACATAGCAATGATTGTTTCAGGTATATTTTGGAGATATGCTACTACTCTATCGCCTGATTTTACTCCAAGTTGTCGTAATGAATTAGATAACTTGGCAACTGCATCATATAGTTCTTTATAAGTTATTGTTGTACGATTATAATTTTCGTTTCTTAATATTAAAGCAATTTTATCATCTTTAAATCTCAAAAGATTTTCAGCAAAATTTAGTTTTGAATTCACAAACCATTTAGTACCAGGAAATTGAGATATATCATCTACTACTTTTGTATAACCCTGAGAACTACGTATATCAACAAATTGCCATATTGCATCCCAAAATAATGATATGTTATCTATAGACCATTTATGAAGTTGATTATAGTTTTTTATATCAAGTTGGTGGTAGTTATTAATATTTTCAATAAATTTTGTTATATTAGCTTCATTAATTCGTTTTTTAGATGGGGTCCATAATTTATTAGTCATATTTATTTCATGTAATAATATTTTATAGAATGAAATTAGATTGTTTTACCTAATTTAGTTTTTTCTAAAGGTTCGAGCGCATCATAATTATAAAGTTTTTTTGAAGAAATAATTTTTTTCCAATCAGCATTTTTATTAATGTTATAATTTTGAAGTGTTTTTTTTATATAGTCAATTTCTTTTGTAGTAATTTTCCCTATTTCAGCATCATTACCTAACGAGGAAATTTTACCTC
The DNA here is from genome assembly GCA_937890045.1 of uncultured archaeon. The sequence goes on along the minus strand of CALBXV010000160.1, from coordinate 13,337 downwards.
CTACATATATAATACCTTCATACATTGAATCAGCAACTGCATCACCAACATCTCCACAAATAATTATTTTTCCTTTTTGCATCATATAACCGGTTAAATAACCTGAATTACCACCAATAATTAATTGACCTCCTTTCATTGCAATACCGGCTCGTGCACCTGCATTGCCATAAACACATACTTGACCATTTCTCATTGAACATGCAACAGATGCTCCAGCATTTTTTTTAACTACTATACTACCATTCATTAGATTACTTCCAAGTCCCCAACCAGAATTACCATTTATAATAAAGTTAGGGCCATCACTAAAAGAACAACAATAATATCCTACACTTCCTTCAATTGAAATTTGACATTGATTAAGAATTCCAACAGCAAGATTATGTTTAGCTTGTGGATGTAATACCGAAACAGAAACTCCATCTTTAGCAAAATTTTTTAATTTACTGTTAAAATTTCTAAGATCTAATTGTGTTAAATCAAGTTTTTTCATTAAACCATTAGTCATACTAACAAATCCATTAATTTAATTAAATTTTCCAAGTCATTACTTCATTCTCTTGAGGTTCTAATCGATCAATTTCCTCTGGAAATACCTGACGTAAAGCAATTTCTTCAGAAGCTAAAGCAATTATATCTTTTCTTTCCATTAGAACTAGTGGTTTAAATGACCATTTTTCTTTAGCAAATCCTAATCCATCTTTAGTTGATACTAAATATGTATAACTTCCATCTAGATCAACTAAACTTTGATTAAGAGCTTCTTTTAAAGATAAATTATTAGCAAGTTTATCTGCTAAATAAACTGCAATTAATTCTGAATCATTATGTGTTTGAAATTTATGGCTTTTGGATTCATAAAAACGTTTTAAACTTCGATAATTAGTAAGTTGACCGTTATGTACAACTGTTATATCTGGAAATGGATAAGCCCAAAATGGATGAGAATGAGTAACATCTACAATACTTTCAGTAGCTAATCGAACATGACCAATACCATGAGAGCCAGAGATTTGAGATATATTATGTTTATTATCTAAATCCTTAGCATCTCCCGTATCTTTAATGACTTGTGAATTAGAACCAATACTATCAATTTCTAAATTACCGATAGATTTAATTTGTTCAGCAAGCGTTTTAATATTTTTAATATTAGTTATAATTAATTTAATATGATTTTCAGTAAAATTAAATTCTTGAATTTGTGAACCCTGAGATTGAATAAGTTGAGTTAAATTTGTTTTTAATACTGCTTTGTCATATTTGAAAGAAGTAATACGTAATATAATTATTAATTCATTTGATTTATTATTTGAACTATAAATTGTAACTCCAGTAGAATCTGAACCTCGATGTCTTAAAGATTGTAACATCGATACAAGATGGGGGCCTACAGGTGCATTTAACACATTATTTTTATAAAGAATCGCAGCTATACCACACATATTATTTCACGTTTTTAAGATTGATTAATAATAAATACTGTTACGAATATATTTTAATATTATTACGTATTTAATAGATTTAGTTTAGAATGGCAATATCAACAGAAGAAGGTGTGATAAATATTCCTGAAGGAAAGATTTGGTACCGAATTGTGGGGTCTGGAGATCAAATTCCAATTTTAACTTTACATGGTGGTCCAGGAGCCGGGCATGATTATTTAGAATCATTTGAAAAATTAGCTAGTAAAGATCGACGTGTAATATTTTATGATCAATTAGGATGTGGGAAATCAGATTTACCGAATGATAAAAGTTTATGGCATATAGATCGTTCAGTTCAAGAGGTGGATTTAGTACGTCAAGCATTAAAATTAGATCAAATTCATTTAATTGGACAATCTTGGGGTGGATGGTTATCTATTGAATATATGTTAAGCCAACCAACTGGAATTCAAAGTTTAGTTTTAGCTAGTACATCAGCAAGTATTCCAGAATTTGTAGAAGAAGCAAACAAATTAAAAGCTTTACTTCCAAAAGAAACACGTGATACTCTGGAATACTATGAATCAAAACAGGATTATCATAACCCAAAATATGAAGAAGCCGTAATGGAATTTTATAAACGTCATGTATGCCGTATGAATATATGGCCAGATTGTATTATGAGGACTGTAGATAATTTAGATAGAAATCAAGTATATGAAACTATGAATGGTCCAAATGAATTTACAGTAATTGGAAATTTAAAAAATTGGAATAGAATAAATAGACTGGGAGAAATAAATACACCAACTTTAATCACTGTAGGAAAATATGATGAAATTACACCTAAATGTTCTCAAACAATACATAATGGTATTAAAAATTCACAAATGCATATATTTCAAAAAAGTGGACATACAGCACATCTTGAAGAGATGGAAGAATATATGGAGATTGTGAAAAAATTTATTACTAAAAATGAGTGAAAAAATAGAAAATTATTAATTAAATACTAAAGGTGATTAAATTGACTAAAAATAATTTGATTTCACCATTATTAGAAAAAATGAGACAAGAAGCTTCAGAAAATATTAATAAATTTTGGGAAAAATGGGCTAATGAATTATATTGGTTTAAAAAATGGAATAAAGTATTCGAATGGAATTATCCTAAATTTCAATGGTTTATAAATGGAAAAACAAATATTTCATATAATTGTTTAGAAAGAAATATTTTTTTAAAAAACAGAGGAGATCATACAGCTATAATTTGGGAATCCCCAGAAACTAATCAAAATAATATACTCACATATAATGAAATGTTAAATCAAGTTAAACGTGTTGCATCAGCATTAACAGCTTTAGGAATTGAAAAAGGTGATAGAATTACAATATATATGCCGATGGTTCCTGAAGCAATTATTTCAATGTTAGCAATAACTAGGATTGGGGCTATTCATTCAGTAGTTTTTGCAGGATTTGGGTCAGATGCTTTAGCAGATAGAATTAATGATGTGGGATCTAAAATTTTAATAACTGCAGATTTTGGTTATCGAAAGGGTAAAAAAATTAAACTTAAAGAAATTGTAGATAAAGCACTTGTTAATGTTAAATGTATTAAAAAAGTAATTATTTTTGATAGAGAAAATAAAGATTTTGAAATTAAAAGAAATAGAGATATTTTATGGGAAGAAGCGTTAGACATTGGAAAATCAGTAGAAACTAAATCATTGGAAATGAATTCAGAAGAATTGGCTTTTATTTTACATACTTCAGGAACTACGGCAAAACCAAAAGGTACAGTTCAACCTCATGGTAGTTATCAAACATATGTTTACACTATGGGAAAATGGGTATATGATTTAAATGATAAAGATATTTGGTGGTCACCTGCAGATATAGGATGGATTGTAGGACATAGTTATGTTGTTTATAGTCCATTATTACATGGATGTGCAACTATAATATATGAAGGAGTACCAGATTATCCAGATCCAGGTGTTTGGTGGGAAATTCTGGAACGAAATAATGTTACAAAATTTTTTGTTGCTCCTACAGGTATTAGAGCATTAATGAAATATGGAGAAAAATGGCCAAAATCTTATAATTTAGATTCCTTAAAAATGATTTTTAGTGCAGGTGAAGTACTAAATCCTCCAGCGTGGTCGTGGTTACAAAAAAAGGTGTTTAATGATAAAATACCAGTAATTGATCATATGTGGCAAACAGAAAGTAGTGGTCCAGTAATAGCTAATCCAGCAGGTTTAAATTTACTTCCAATCAAACCAGGTTCTGCAACAATTTCTTTACCAGGAATAGAAGCAGAGATTGTTGATTCGAAGGGTCAAAAAGTTAAAACTGGAGATAAAGGAATAGTAGTATTTAAAAAACCATTTCCTGGTCTTACACCTACACTTTGGAATGATGATGAAAGATATGTAAATGATTATTGGAATAAAATTCCTAATTATTATTATACTGGTGATGCAGCATTTCAAGATTCAGATGGATATTTTTGGTTTGTAGGTCGTTCTGATGAAGTAATTAAGATATCAGCACATAGAATTGGAACTGTTGAAATTGAGAATATATTATTAACTCATCATTCAGTTGCTGAATCTGCTGTTGTAGGTGTTCCAGATGAGTTACGTGGACAAGTTGCTAGTGTATTAGTAGTATTAAAAAAAGATTTTAAAGAGAGTGAAAATTTAAAATTAGAATTAAAGAAATTAATACGTAATTCATTAGGTGCAATTGTGGTTATATCAAATATTAGTTTTGTTAAAATGATTCCGAAGACAAGGAGTGGAAAAATTATGAGAAGATTAGTTAGTGCAGTTTTAAGTAAGTCAGATTTAGGAGATTATTCAACAATTGAAGATGAAGCATCACTTGATGAGATAAAAAAGGCTGTTATTGATCTAGAAAAGAATTTAAAATTATAATAAAATATTATTTTTTATATTTAATAAATGAGTGAATGAGAAATTCTTTTAAATTTAATGGATTTTCAACATATACTATTGTAGAATTTCCATTTAAATTAGCCATTTGTTCACATATAAGACGTAAATTTTGACTTTTGTCTAACATAATAATATTTAATCTAATATTTTCTTTACCTGATAAATATGCTGCACGATACATATTATCTTCTGGTAATTGATTATTAGAGGTAGTAGTAGGTTCACTATCAGTAATTAAAATTATATTTTTATTCCCATGTCTTTTATTTAATAATTTAATAGCAAAATCAATTGCTTGTCCTATATCTGTATTTCCATGAGGTTTAATTTTAAGAAGTTCGCCAGAATCTACAAGAAATGAATTATCACTATATGTAACTACATCTAAATAATCGTCTTTATAATTATTTTTAATTAATTTTTGTAAAGATAATGTAGCCATTTGTCCACCGAGAAATTTATTTCCATGCATAGAATAAGATGAGTCTAATAAAATAACGTAATTAGAATTAACTAAACTCTTTTGTTCCCGTATTTTTAAATCTTCAATTTTAATTTCTAAATTATTATTATTTCTTAAGATAGAAGACAGAAGAGTTTCTTGAATATCAAGCATATCATAATCATGTAAATAATAATCATATTCAATTAATGTATTTGATGGAAAATTACTAATTCCTGATTTTACTATTTCATGTGTTCCATGATTGAATTTATCTAATTTTTGAATAGTTTCATCAAGGATTTTTTGTGCAATAATTTCTTCACTTTTATTTGTATATTCAAGATATGAAATATTATCTTTTAAATAAATGGGATTGTCTTTCAATTTAATATCTATATAACCTTCTTTTACAAGTTCATCTAATACAATATCACTCAAATTATTAATTAAATCATTAACTGATATTTCATCTGGAGAAATATTACCACTTTTAATTCCTTTCTGAATTTGATGCCATATTTTTTTTTGAATATAATTTTTTTTAATAGTTTTTTGAATAGTATTTTGATATAACCAATCGTCTTTAGAATCATTTAGAATGTCTAAATTATTATGTTGTGGATCATTATTGAATTCTTGTTCATATTTCTGAGATAGTTCACTAATTTTTGAATTTTCAATCTTTTTATCATTTGGATTATATAATTCATAAACAAGATTTTCAGTATAATCTTTACCAAATAATGTTGATAATGTATTTTCATCAAGAAATTCATTACAAGGGTAGCAAACAGGTTTCATAATTATTTCTTAATAAAATATTGGTTATTTGTACAAGTAATAATTTGAGGTGCACATATAGAAATAGAATGAATAATAATTTCAAGTAGGGATGCTAATAATTCAGTATTTTTAATATCAATATTTGAGATTTGACTACAAATTTGTGAAATTAATTTAGTGTTTTGAATTTTTTTAATATTTTGAGTAGAGATATCAAGATAATTTTGTTTTTTGTTTAACAAATTTGTTTTAATTAATTTAATAAATAAATCAAATAAATTTTCAGGTATTTTATTATAAATTTCTTTACAAGTTAATTTAATTGATTCAGTAATTAATTGATCAATAATCTCATTTTTTAATTCATTTGTAGCATATTCTAGTTCAATTCGTCCATAAAGAGATAATTTAACTATTTGATTATTTACACCATAATCTGAAAAAAAGGTAATATTATGTGAATTTAAAATCATATTACTTGAAATATGGTCTAAGAGTTTAATTGAACCCCGACATGATGGGGGAGTTAAAATTTTTTTACTAATAGGAAATTTTTTATTTCTTGCGATTTGAATTATACGTATCAAAATTTCATTATGCCAAGGGGGAATTATAAGTTTAGAGTTAAAAGTAGAATTTGAAAACATATGGTTTTGACTTATAATTATTTCTTCTTGTAAATTATCTGGTGGTAAAATTGGTATTTCTTCCATTCTATCAAGTAAAGGTTCTTTAATTGGATTAGTACCACGATAATTTGATGGATTAGTAGCGGCCATAGTAAGAGAATTAAGTTTAAAAGGAATTATATCACCCTCATTTGATGTTATTTGCTTTTCCTCAAATAATTCATGTAATAATGTTTGTAAAGAGGTTGGAATTGCTCCTAATTCATCAAAATAACATATTCCTCTATTTGCTTTTAAAACTCTTCCTGGAAGAAAAACTTCTGGATGATCTAAATCTTTCCCTTCAAGTATTTTTTGGATAGATAATCCACCAATTAATTGTCTTGTATTAAGAAGTGGATCACCAGAAATCCTGACCCAAATTCGAGGAATCCAAGTAAGATGTATTTCTTTATTATCTAAATATTTTTTTTTACATGAAAAACATATTGGATAAGTAGGGTCATCATTAATTTTACAATCTTGTATAGATAATAATTTTTCAGGTAATAAATTAGCTATTGATTTTGAAAAAGTAGTTTTACCATAACCTTTTTCACCAGTAAATAATATGGTTGAATTTGATAATAAGGCAGTTTTAACTAGAAGTTTTTCTTTATCTTTCCCAATTATTGGAGAAAAAATATCTAATTTTGTTTTTTGAGAATCAATTATACATTTAGATATATAATCTAATGGAGTTTTGGAATGATAATAATTATATTTTTTATCCCAAATATCAACATTTTTATCATTTAAAATAAATGTTGGAGACGTTTGATTTGTAATTTTAATTTCTTTATATAATATGGATTCAAAATTCATAAATCATCATTGTCTTATTTAAATTAATTATATAATATAAAGTAATAAAATATTAATAATATTTCTATTCAGAACTAAAAAAACAATAATAATTTAATATAATATAAAAATTATAGTTTACCATACCAACAATTATCATATAATTTTTTAATATTTGATAAATTTAGTTTAATAGGATTTCCAAATGTAGATGGATCCTCTAAAGCCATTGGAGTTAAAATTTTTAAATTTTGATATTTAATTCCTAAATCATTTAAAGTGTTTGGGATATGTAATTCTTTACGGAGTTTTAAAACCCATCCCATAAAACTGTCAAATGATGGATGAGGAATGTTAAGATAGGAGGCTAGGCGTTTAATTCGGGAATTTATTTTAATTTTATTATGTTGAAGTACATATGGCATAATAATTCCGTTTGTTAAACCATGATGTGTATTATAAAGGGCATTTATTGGATGACTTAAAGAGTGAATTGCACCAAGTCCCTTTTGAAAAGAGGTAGAACCCATACTTGCTGCAATTAACATATTAGATCGTGCATGTAAATCATTTGGTTTTAAATAAGCAGTAAGAAGGTTATCATAAATAATTCGAATGCCTTCGACAGCTATACCATCAGCTAAAGGATGAAAGCCATTAGAACAATAAGCTTCAATATTATGAGCTAATGCATCCATACCAGTATATGCTGTTAAAGGCGGAGGTAAACTGAGTGTTAATAAAGGGTCTAGAATTACAATACTGGGCATCATTTTTGGATGAAAAATAATTTTTTTAACTTTAAGTTTTTCATTAATAATTAAACTAGCTCTACCAGTTTCAGAACCAGTACCAGCAGTAGTTGGTATAGCAATAATTGGATCTATAAACTTACTATTGGCTTTTTTCCATTGGTCATTAATATCTTCAAAATCCCACAATGGTTTGGTTTGATGTGACATAAATGCAATTGTTTTACCAATATCTAAAGCACTACCACCTCCAATTGCAATTATACCATCATTATTATTTTTTTTATATACGTTAATTCCATCAAATACATTTTTACTTATAGGGTTGGGTTGAATTTTATCAAATATATCAAAAGATATAGAATGAGATTGAAGAATATCAAATAGTTTTTTAATAATCGAAGTTTGTGATAATTTAGAGTCAGTAACAATTAATGGTTTAACTATATTTAATTGTGTACATGCTTTCGGAGAATCTAAAATTCTATCAAGTCCAAACCAAATATTAGTTGGATAATTCCAAATCATATTTTTAATTGAACTTGATTGCATGATAAGAAAAATTAAGTAACATATGATAATAAATCAGACTGTTTATACGGATCTTGAGGAAATAAAAATTTAAGTTCATTATTAATTAAATCAATACGTTCTTGTAGATAATTATCAAGTACATAATTTTTTGATAACTTATTAACTATATTTACATATTTTTCAACTGATTTCTGAGAAATAGTAATATTTAATTTTTGGTGACAGTAAAAACATTGATTAAGAATGGGCATACGTCGATATTTAATATTACATTTAACACAACGAAATTGTTGTGTAGTATATGCAGTTTTATTACCTAATATATCTGGTAATAAATGTGTATTAATAACAGATGAAACAACAGTATTAACATCAACAGCTTGAATTTTTTTTGCTAAATCAATTTGTTTATTTAATTTATCATTTAATGTAGCTAATGTGGAATAAGAACTACGATTTTTATCTATAGTTAAATAATTTGTAGAATGAGTAAAACCAAATTCATAAAACTGATTATTATTATCTAATCTGTTTTTAATTAGATCCATCTTATTTTCAATAATTGAAGGGGGGGAATTAGTTAATGTTAAATCATAAAATTCTTTTGGATATATAGAATTAACATCAAAATTATGGACTTGACGTTGTAATTCTTTAGGTATTATTAATGGTTGTATTAATAATGGTGCATCCATTAAACCACCGGAATGTGTAGGTAAAAAACCTTTAGAAAAATTTAGTAAAACGTCAAGAAGTAACATAATTGCATCCCCATCACCATCACAATCACGACGTTTAGATGAGTGCCAATATGGATGAGCAATACATGTATGTGTATTTGTATAACCAATAATTCGTCCTATTGTACCAACAGAAGTATGAGGCGCTAAACCTATAATTAATTTACCAATTAAATTATCATAGTTTTTACATTTATAAAATGCGTCGTTTTGATAAAAATGAATTAATAATTCATCTATATATTTAGACACATTAAATAATAATTTAATACAATCTACAGGTAATATAACATCTTGAATTTTTAATTCTATTAATTGATCGGTAGAAGTTAAAACAATATTATTCACATCATAATCATATCCCAATTGTTTTAATTGTTTAAGAGTAATATTAATTTGTTTAGGAGTGAAATGTGTGGTAGGAGAATTAGTAGCATCAAATCTAACAGTTCCATCTTTAAAAATTGTTAAATCATATTTATGTCTTAATAATCCTTTTTCTATAGATTCACAATATTTATACTCACTAAAGAGAGATTTAACCCCTTTTAGTGGTTTTTTAGGAAAATAATTTACTGTTTTGATAGCTTGTTTAATTAAAGAGTCTAAATTAACATTAATATCACGAAAATGTTGAATATATCCATTACAAAATTTACATTTTTTTTCATTTTTATCATCAATAATAGAAATTTTACCACATTTATTACAAAATGATGTTATATCTAATAGTTTAGAACATTTAAGACATTTTTTTGTAATTGAATATAAATTACAAGTTTCACAATATAAATTAGCTATATTAATATTAAAATCATTAGAATTGATTTTACGAGCACGCATTAAATCTTGAAAATTACCTCCAGCTTGATTTATAGGAAATAGAACATGAATGGGGGGTTTCATTTTACGAATAGCGGCTTTTTCAGGTCTTCCTATTCGAACTCCTACTGTAACAGAACTTTTAGTTTTAATTGTAATATTAGATAGATCTGATATAAAATCTATTGAGTTATTCCATTTTTTAATTGTATATGAATTTAAATTCAAATTCAATAATTTAGTTAATATTTTTGAATGTAAATTTTGAATAACAATATTATTATTTTTAATATAATGTGGAATTCCTAATTTTTCAATTAATTCTTTAAAATAATTATTATTTTTAATTAAAATTAATTCATTATCTTTATCAATATAAAATTCTCTTCGTAATTCATTAACTTCTGAAATTGTAAGTAAATCCCAAAAATATAAATAATTAGGATGTAATGGAATATTTAATTTTTCACATAGTAATATAGATTCATCAAATGTTGGAATAACTGTTAAAGGATTTTGAATTATATTAATAATTTTATTATAATTAATATCTAAGAAATTAGATTTATTATCAATAATATTATGTTTTTTTAAAGCATTAATTAAATCAAAAATCCACCATTCTTCTACATATCCAGATGGGGGTAAATTAAAATTATTTTCTAAAAAATCTCCATAGCTAATTAAAACATCGCCTAAATGAATTATTTGTTCAATATCATGAATAAGAGACTGAGCAAGTTTTAAGTTTGAAATTTTAATTACAGATTTATCTTTTAATCTAACAATAGGAGGTTCAATAGTGTCAACAAAACTAATTGTAGCACCTTTACCTGGTAAATCTAATTTAACTTGTGTACCTACAACAAAAGGGTAATCTAATATTAAAGCTAAAGAAGGATGAATACCAATACTTGATAAACCAGTATTAATTGATCTTCCATATCGTAAACGTAGTCCTCCAATTGCTTTAGGAGTAGATAAAATAGGTCTACCGGCTATAACATCCTGAAAATGAATTTTATCTTCAGTTTTATTCACATTAATATCTTTTAACCATTCCCAATCAGGAATTGATAAATCAGTAATAACTTTTAATAATTTTTTAGATTTACCAATTACACCATCATTTAATACTCTTAATGCTCCACCTCGAACGCGATCAGTATTAATTCTTTTCATATTTCTATGTAAATCATGAATTACTTCAGCAGAATCAGTTTGAATACCATCGATTTCAATTGGAATATGTTCAAGAGTATATTTTAATTCATCATCATTAACTTTATATTGAAAATTACTAACTTCACGTTCATATAATCTTAATTCCTCTATCATACGTCCAATTTCATTTTGAGTGACATGATAGCGATCAATACCTAATGTTTTACGAACTTTATCTGCAATAACTAACGTTAAAGCTGCTTCAGTACCACCAGCAGACCTAATTGGACCAGCAAAATAAATTGCAATATGTGATGTACCATCATCATTATCCTTAATTTTGATATCAGATATACCCTGAAGGGGGGCAACAGTAACACCATCAGTTAAAATAGCTAACCCAGTTCTTATAGCCAAATTTAAACTTTTTTCTTTATCAAAAAATCCAAATTTACCTAAAGCAATTTCTTCAGCAATAGTTAAAGCGGTTAATTCCTTATCATTTTTTTTAAGTAATTCTCTAATACGTTTATCAACAGGAATATCAATTAAATTTTTAATTCTATCAGGTAAATCAATTATTATTTTACATTCAACATCTAAATTATTATCTAATCCCTGTTGTTTATTATTTTGAGCTACATCATAAGTTTGAAAAAGAGAATTTAACAGATTTTTATTATATTCATTATAATTATTAGGGAAAGAAGTAAGTTGTAAATAATTTGAATATATTTTCTCTATATCAAACAAAAAAATTGACCAAATATTATGAAATATTATTTATAATATCACTAAGTATTTTTTCAAATCCAGGTTTTTCTAATAAAGTTCCTATAACTATGATATCAGCACCTGCATTTGATATTTCCACAGCGTCCTGAACATTTTTAATTCCTCCCCCAACAATTAATTTTCCATTATAAACTTTTTTTACATGTGATATCATATCAACAGATACGTGTGACGTCACACCAGATCCTGCTTCTAAATATAAAAATCGCATACCTAAATATTGTGCTGCAAGTGAATACATAACTGCAATATTTGGTTTAGTATGTGGTATAGTACGTGCACTACCAACAAATCCGGTTGTCCCACCGTCACCAACAATTAAGTAACCCATTGGAATAGTTTCTAAATTATATTTATGAATTGCAGCGGCTCCTAACATTTGAGCTTCAATGATAAAATATGTAGACAAAGAATTTAATAATGAACTGAAAAAAATAGCGTCTGCTTCAGGTGTAATACCATTAACATTTCCAGGAAATAAAATAATAGGAATTTTAATATTTTTTTTAATAGATTTAACAAGTTTATGAATTTCTAATTGATCTAAAATTGTAGAGCCACCAACTAATATCGCTGATACGCCACAATTTACTAAAGTCGTAGTAAATTTATCAATATTTTTCATATTAATATTTTCTGAATCAATTAAAGCGAATACTAAGGTTTTTTTTTTATTTAATTGTTGTTCTATTTTAAATTCAATATTTTGTTTCATATAAATTATAAACCACCAGACATATAATCATCAACAAATTCATTAAAGATATCTACAGGTTCTTTTTTCTTTAAATTTAATTTTTTATCAGTTAACCATTTATCAGAAGGAGTTAAATTACAACTACCACATGTTACAATAAAATCATCAATTTGTAACTTAATTCTAATAGAGGACATGCCACAATTTGGACATAAAAATACCTTTGGTAATGATTTTTTAACTATTTTAATAACTCGACGTTTTTTTCTACTTCCCAATTTTACTAATTTAACTATAACACATAATTATTAATATATTTCTAATATAATAATTAATGAAATAAAATTAATTATAATTTTTAAAGATTTAAGTCGATATTAGTTAAATTATTAAGTAATTTTACATATATAATCTAATAAATTAAGATATTAATAAATAAAAATTATTATACATAATTGTATAATAAATAATAATATGATAACTAAATATTTAAAATCAGATCCAATACTAGATTATTTATATCAACATTCACATTTAACCCAAACACAATTAGATATATTTCTAATAAGAAAACAACAAATAGATATCAAATTACAAAATCAAATTAAGTTAAAAGACGGGAACATACCAACAAAAGGAGCTTTTTTAAGATCATTACAACAAGCTAAAAATAATATTAATAAGTCAATATATACAATTTTATTAATTAACTATTTAGAAATAATAAATTATAATGAT
>CALBXV010000159.1 GCA_937890045.1 uncultured archaeon | reverse complement strand
GTAACCGTTTCCATCCACTTTTTGTAAAAACTTCTGTATCTTCTGATAGACAGGCGTATGTCCAATAGATTGGTGTGTATCCTACTTCGAATCCAACTTCCTCTAACATCTGTACCATTCTGGATTGTACATCACTTCTTGGTGCACTCATTACAAATGCAAATGCACCAGGTTTTAATACTCTTAAACATTCTTCAAATATCTTTGGGTTTGGTAAGGTTTTGTCCCACGACTTACCCATAAATCCATATCCATATGGTGGGTCTGTGCAAAATAAATCTACTGAATTATCATCGTGATCTTTTAAAACTTCTAAACAATCTCCATTAATCAATTTACTCTCCATATAACTGCTTTCTACGTTCTTCAGCTATTTCTTCTTGTCTTTTCTTTCTATATCTATCCCTTGCAACTTTACGAAGCTTATCCTTATTACGCTCATAATGTTCCATCTGCCATTTACGCTGAGCTTCCTTTTGCTGTTTTTCTGTAAAATATTTACGCTTTCTTCCCATGACTCATTCTCGCGTATCTATTTAATTGAGTAAAATTTTGAGTTAGCCAACCTTGTAAATTTGGTAACGCAGTAAATAGTTTATCTTTATAAAACTTAGTTTCAAATTTAAATTTTATCAACTCAGTTATAGGACTTTCAACCAACCCCATAATTTTCATCTTACTACTAGGAGTTATATCTACATTAAATAATTGCATTAATTTTCTATTAAGAAATAATTGTTCTTTACAAATACCTACACTTTCATACAACTTCAATTCATCTTTTTTATCTTCTGAAATTTTTATACATTCTTCTAATGTATAATATGGTTCATCTCTATCTGTAATTTTAGGAAATCTTTTTATAATACTTTTAAGTCCAGCGCCCCTTACCCCAGGAATATTATCCGACTTATCTCCTTCTAATATCCTATAAGTTAAAAAGTTTTTTGATGGAATTCCATATTCTTCATATATTGCATCCCTATCATATATTTTCTTTTTAGTAGGACTGTAAACTTTAATTCTATGATTTATTAGTTGAAGAAAATCTTTATCAGTAGATGATATAACTACTTCACTTTCATTAAACACTTGTTTAGATAAATGAGATATAACATCATCCGCTTCAATATTATCCATGGCAATAATTGTAACTGGCAACAATTGTAAATACTCAATTACAGATTGTAATTGTTTCAACATATTCTTTCGCTCATCTGCTTCACTAGCAAAATCATATGCGCGTACTAATCTACTCTTTGGTTTCCTACCAGCCTTATATTCAGGAAATATCTTACGGCGGCGGGTGCTCCCACCCTTACCATCAAAAACTATAATGGCTCGGGTGGGATTAAATAGATGAATTGCGTAACCTATACTTTTCAGAAAGCCAACTATTCCCCCAATGTGAACACCGTCATCATTGAGAGTTGGCATAACGCTGAATACTCTTATAAAGGTATTCAGGCCATCTACTATAAGTACCTTATCATTGAAGTGACCACCATCTAAACTGCCGCCCTTTTTCTTTATCTCATCAAGTATACTAACATATCTTTTATCCATCACCGACCTCATCTGTAATTTCTACATCGTCAATTCCTAAAGCACTTTTATCATACTTTAGAATAACTTTATCACAGATGAGTTTATAGACATATTCTTTTAGATTTTCATCTTTTAACATATCAGCAAAATCTTTTGATTGAAATTTCTTTACTTCCAATTCTTTACCAGTTTCCAAATCAATTATTGGTAAGGAGTACCAAGCGCCAGATACTTTAGCTATACCATACTCTTTCATTATAGTTAGCCAACTACCTTCATCATCAATACCACTCTCAAAATAAAGAGGAAACTCCGCTTTTCTTAACGGAGGTCCTAATCTATTCTTTACAACTTGCGCCAAAATCGTCATACCAATCGTATTCTTCTTAGCATCTTTAATCTGACCTTTGTTTTTCAATCTAATTCTAGTTGATGAATGAAATGGTAATGCTTTTCCACCACTTGTAGTCCAAGGGTCTCCAAACATAACACCTAACTTTTGTCTTAATTGATTTGTAAATACTAAAGCAACTTTCTGTCTTCCAATCATCTGAGTAATTTTTCTCAGTGCTTTAGAAACAATAATTGCTTTTGCAGTAGCCCAACCATCTTTATCAAAATCAGCATCTAATTCAACCTTAGTTGTTGCCGCTGCTAGTGAATCTACTAATATTGTCACCAATCTATCTTTATCTGAACCTCTTACTTGTAAAACTATTTCTTCAATAGCTTCAAATATATCTTCAACTGTTTCAAGATGTAAGTATAACATTTTTGAAACATCTACACCAATAACTTCTAAAAAATCATGACTTACTGATGTTTCTGTATCAATATAAACTGCTACACCATCTTTCTTTTGAGTTTCCGCAAGTATATGAGCACCAAGTAAAGATTTACCTGTTGATTCCAATCCATTAAGTTCTGTAATTCTACCAACTGCAATA
Organism: uncultured archaeon; assembly: GCA_937890045.1. The sequence continues at coordinate 6,200 of CALBXV010000159.1, read as the reverse complement.
CCACCATTTGGTTTATTTGATATTGCTAAATCTAACATAGTTGATCCTGTAGATACAAAATCCTCTATATCTGTTGGCGTACTATCAGAACCATCTAAAAAATACGCTACTTTCATGTCCTTAAACTTCTTATTTAAAGTATCAGCAAGGACATCAGCTAACTCATCCCGTACAGACATATAATATCCTTACGTTTTAAGCGTTTTGATTAAATAATTCATCAAAAGCCGAAGAAACTGATTCTACAGTTTTTGTAGTTTCAGATACTTTTTCTGAAGTTACAGAATTGCCTTTAGTAGAAGTAGATTCTTCTTTTTCTTCACTCTTACCTTCAAGCCAATCATTTAAAATCTCTGTAAGTTCATCATAAGTCTTTTCCTGATAAATTTCCGTAAGTTCACGTTGTGTATCTGATACCAATTCGAGAATATTTTTATCCTCTGAAATCGGAGCCGTTACTGGCTTAACTCTAATAGTAGTAGATGGAAAAGTAGCTCCTGTTTCTTCTGCTGTTTTAAACTCAACATTAACATCTCGTCCATTTAATGGATCTGTAATATCACCATAATCTGGATCTGAAATAACTGAAAGAAGTTCCTGGTAAACTGTTTTACCAAATCCCCAAAATTTAACACCTTCTTTTTCTTCACCACGAACAATAACTGGAGCAAAAGTTCTCATTTTTGCTTCTAGTTTCTTACCTAATCTATAATCATCACGATTACCAGAAGTTTTCAACCTCTGAGCAAATTCTTCTATTGGGTCTGGACGACCGAAAGAAATTGGTGATAGATATGATTTTCCACCTAAATTATAATGGAAAAATAATTCTATAAAAGGATTGTCCTTATTAAATTTATAAGGTACAATTCTTATAATTTGTGTTCCTGGTTGTGGTTTCCAAAGAACGGATGTTCTTTGATTTGTTGCTTGTAACTGATTCAAACGTCTTTTTACTAGATCTAAATCCATTTTCTAATCTCCTATATTCATTATTTATTTTTAATTATTAATTATTAATTGTAAATGGTTAATCAACTTAACAACCATTCACATATAAGTATCGAGTAGTTTTACAAACTACCAATTTTTTTTGAGTTTTCTATAACTTTCAGAGCATACTCATAATAAAATCTACCTGCTTTAGGTCCACCGTTTCTTTTTCCATCCGATTCACCTATAGGTTTAATCCATAAAAATGCATCACACAATTCATTGTTAGTTTCAGTAGTTGGAAAAGGACCAATCCCTGCTGTTTTTGGATTACACCAATCACCTGTATAACCAAATCCATTTCTAGCTGTATCTATAACATAATGCTTACCAATTATATCAGATATTTCATCTCCATAACTCATACATTGTTCCGTAGAAACAAAATTTGATGTATTTAAAGCAAACCCTTCATAAGATTCTTTATCAAATTTACTCAAAATATTTATAACTTCATTCACTTTTAACCAATATGGATGCCCAACATCTAAATATATCTTAGCATTACATCCTTTCTGTAAAAGTTTTAATGATTTTCTAATTAATCTAATTCTTTTCTGTTTTTCTTCATATTTCATATCAAATGACTGTGCTAATGCATCTGGTTCATATATTACTATTGGAGCTTTATCTTCTATCCCCTTTACTACATCTTTTATAAAATCTATATAAGATACTTGATTAATTTCTCCACCTTTTGAATGATGTCCTAAATCTCTATCTGGTATCGAATATATAACAATATAGGGCAAATACGGATCCGCTCTATCAAATAATCTTTTAATTCGTTTTTGAATCTTCTTTGCCTTTTTGTACGGCGACGACCCATACCAAAATGCTATTGGTTGCCCAAATATTTTATCTAATTCATTAGACTCTAATGTATGATTTTTGTGTATTCTAAAATCTGGATAATAAAACCTATATTCCATATAACCTTAATTTACCTTAAACTGTCACTCCCCATTCTGAAACCAATACTACTTTATGAATTTTTGTTTTTATCTCTACCAACTTATCGTCATTATATAACAAAATACAATTACGATAATTTTCCCAGGGAATTGGAAATCTTTTATCTAATACTCCATTATTTAATTGTAATATAATTTGATTTAATGCATTTATTGTATATAAAGTATTGGTATGTTTTTTTCTATGTAGTGAAATTGTATTTGGTATTCCTTCCATAAAATCTGTCTCATACTCTACATTATAAGTACAAATTAAATTATTAGGTTCTTGTGTATTATTAAAAACATATACTTTATCAAACAAAATTTTATTACAACTAATAATAATATCAATTATTTCATTTAAATTATCTTTTTTTGCAAAAGTGCAAAGTAGTTGTGTTTTCATACTCATTAACCGCGCTTACCATCTTTTGAAAAACATTTTTTCATTTGATCTGACCATTGATAAACTGTTTGTAACTTACCAAGTTTTCCTGATTTAGTTCTAGCTACCTTAGTACCAACCTCTACTCTCTCATTCTTTTCATTTATAGCGTAAACAATTCTTTTACTACCAGTAGTTCTGCCCTTTTGACTTCCACTAACACCCTTTTGCTCTATAGCGTCTCCTACCTCAAACTTTGTCACAAAATCTTCTTTATTATTTACTCCAGGGATACACTTTCTTAACACCTCTCCATCTACTGAAAGACCTCCATGATTTGTTTCAAACATACCTTTATGTTTATGTACTCCTTTTTCTGATTCTGGATTCATAGCCTCTAAATGAAACTGTTTAAAAATTGTATTGGCTTCTAGAAATGTTCCAACCCCTATCTCTTTACCACCATAATTTATTTTAATTGCATCCTGTCTTTTTATAAAATCAGATTCGTTTGATATTGTTCTATTTCTTATATCTTCAATCATTGGATCTACATCTGGGGCACCTTTATTAGCCCACCTTCTATTCAATCTATCCATAAGTGCTATTTGGTCATCAGTTGGATCTTTATCTTTATCTTCATCTGCCATATATGATAAAAAAGCTTCCAATAATTCTTCATCACTTGGATCTTCTCTATTAACTAAATATTTTAATAAATTCTTATTCGGTCCGCTTGCCCCTTTAACTGCAGTTGATTTAGGAGGACCCCATTTAGTAGAAGTTTTATCTTTATCTACACTACCATCTTGATTAGTATCGTTAAATATACTTTTCAAAGCATCTTTTAATGTAACATTTTCTTGAAACCATTTAGCAGGAGAAGAACTAACTTGTTTTAATTCTCTCTCAATATCAGCTTGTTGTTCTACATATTCTTGATTTTCACCCATTATTGCTTCAGCTTGTTCTGGTTCCAATAACTTACTATCAACTAATTTCTGTACATTATCTTGATTTGCATTAGCTTCAGCCTTAGCGGAAGATTGTGCAATTATTGCTTCTGTACTATCTTTATCTGAATGAAAAGTCATAATTACTCTATCTGAATCTGAATCAAATGTTAAAGTTCCAGTATCAGACGGATTGTCTCCACCGCCACCAGTCCTAATAAGATTTTCAGCTTCATCAAAATCTATTGGAGTACCGTCTGGTCCTATAACATTTTTACCTTTTATATCATTAACCATCGCCTCAAAAGATTCTGAATGTCCATAATAATTTTCCATTTTTGGATTTTTAAAACCATTCTGTTTAGCTTCTCTCTTAGATTTATTATGTTTCCTTCTACCAGATGCGGCTGCTATCATTAACTTACTATAAAGTCCTCTATTCTCACCTTCTGGTATTTGTTTTACAGATATTCCAGCTGCCGTTTTCTTAGAATCTTTATTTTGTTTAAATAATGCAGTATTACCAAATTGTTTCTGTAATAAATCTATTAATTCTTTATCAGTTAATTCTGGATTTTGTTCTAAAATTTGAGCTACCTCACCTGAAATTATTTCATTCAACATAGAACCTGCATTTCCAGGAGCTGGTTTAAATACACCTTTCTTTTCTTTATAACCATATTTTAATCCAGTCTGTTTAATATCTGAATCTCCGCCCTTCATTAACTGACCAGGTTTTATATCTTTATATATTTCTGAAGATTTGGGTTTAGGTGCTACTTTTTTATCACTACCTAGTTTTCTATCAAAATCCATTGGTGATGCGGTTTGAGTATCATCTTTATCTTCTGGTTTTTCTCCATACACATATTGATGAGCTTGGTCGTGAGCTTCGTGTTCTGGGTCATCAGACGCTGTACCTGCCTGTATCTCTATTTCTTTAGTACCATCTTTAGTTTTCTTTTTGTATTTAATTTTATCCTTCTTCCTCTTTTCTACTTCAGAATCCGAAGGTTTTGCTTCCAGTAAAGCCACAAATTCATTAATAGCATCCCAAGTCCACCCCTCTTCTAACAATACATTTTCTAAATGGAAAATATGATGCTTATTTTTAGAATTTGGACCTAACTTACCAATCTTTTGTGACCATTTTGTTACAATTTTTTTAAAATAACTCATACTATAAATTTCTCCGTTATATCTTCCATCTCGTGATAATTTTCTCCCCAATGTACTTTAACTGGAAATCTACCATTATGTTCTAATATAGATTTAATTGTTTGCAAACATTTTAAATCGTCCTCTATATTAAAATCAAACAAAAAACTATCATATGAATATAAAATCAACTTACTCCTATATTTATTTATCTTTGGTAACAAATTATTTAATATTTCCATGTTTCTTTCTGTTTCTAAATTTTGAATAAAGTAATTAAACAATTTATTTTTATTCATATCACTCATATTACTACTATATATCTTCTTTCTATAAATATAAGATTCTATATATTTATCCTCTAGATATAACTTCCAAAGTTTTTTTACAAAGCCTTTTACTTCACCAAAAAATTCTATATTTTTTCCAATATCAAAAGGTACTCCACCATATAAATATTTAAAACTTAATACTTTAGCCTCTTCGTAAGTAATTTCATATAGTTCTGCAAAATATTCATGTACTGAAGTTTTTGGTAACTCAAAATCTAAAACATCTGCAATCAATCTCAAATGATATGCATCATAATCAAACTCTACCAATTTACCTTTACTACCAAACCTACTTATATAAGGTTTTCTGCTACCATCTGTTTTATTTAATGCTGCAAAATTCAATCCACCAAATCTATTAGATGGACGACCTGTAGATGTGAAATTATTATACTGTGTATAAACCAATTTATCGTTTTTTAGCATTCCATTTTTTTCTATAGTATATAATATTCTTGTCATATAATCATATCTAGAATTTATAAACTCATCATTGAAAATATTATCATCCATATGTTTTTTAATATATTCATAATGCTTTAATAATGGGATATAATCATTAAGATTTTTTTGATTTGGAAATTTATAATCCCAAAAAGATATGTAATTATCAGCTTCATCTATATCATTATAATCTTTATTAGTTTCTAAATATAATAGTGTAGATATATCTACCATATGTTTAAAATCAATTTGATGTAAAAGATTCTTTTTATTCCACACATACTTTTTATTTTCTGTTACTAACCGACCTAAATTCTCAATAGGTAAATTTAGAGCATCATTATGATTGAACGGTAATATATAATCATCATCTATTCTTACACATAAAAAAGATATCCTATTATGGGATGGGTGTAAATGTATATCTGAAAATACATAATAGATTACAGGTTCTGCCTTTCTGCTATTATATTTAGACCAAAAGGAATCAAATTCTTTTTTTGACTCAATTATTTCCAATATACTTCACTCCATATTTTAACAGTTTCGGGATAAATGTCATACATCATTTCTTTTAAACATTTAGCATATTGTTGAATTTCCCATTGTGCAGTTTTCTCATCTCTCAATTCTATAAAATTCATAATTGCTTGAAAAGATGCCGTCCAATAAACTTCGGTGTATTGTGATAATGGTAATACCACTCTGGCTTGTTCTTTAGCCATTCCACTTTTTACCATTGTTTCATAAACTCTCTCAACATCTAATAAATATCTTTCATATATATGAGTCATTCTTTTCTGCTGTAAAACATCTAACTCGCCTTCTGATGCTTGTTTGTTATCTTGAGATTGTTTTCTCCACACCTCTGGAATATAATAATCTGATACTGGTGTATATCTACCACTAATCTCATTCCAAGCGTGGTCTTTGGTGGGATATGATGATGTGGTTTCTATTCCAACTACGTGTTTATACC
>CALBXV010000158.1 GCA_937890045.1 uncultured archaeon | reverse complement strand
ATCCTCTATCTGTTAGTATAAGAGTTCCTTCAAGAACACAGCCGCCTCCACCGCCGGAGCTACCACCTGAAGTATCAGTATTCTCTGTACCTTCTTCTTCCGTAGTAGTATCTGATTCTCCGTCAACAACCGCTGGTTCAACTACAACTGATAAAGTTGCTAAGCTAGTCTGACCTCCAGGTCCAGTTACTTCTAACTCAAGTGTATATGTTCCTGCATTTTTATATACGTGTCCAGCAGTTGGTGAAGATGAAGTAGGAGAACCATCCCCCCAATCCCATATTCTACTCGTAACTGTACCTGTAGAATTATCTTGGACTTGTTGATAATGTGGTACAGTAGAAGTTGTACTTGTTACTGATTCTATAACAGCAGTTGGACCTGCTGGATTAGAAATTGTTATTGTTGCAAGAGAAGTTGTTGCAGATCCAGCGTTATCATGAGCAGATACAGTTGGAGTATAAGTTCCTGCAGTCGTATACACATGACCCTGCATTGCACCAGAGCCAAATGTAGTATAAATAATTCCATCACCCCAATCTACTGTTACTGCCGAAATTCCTAATGGATGGTTTGTTGTAGAAGTATCAGTTATATAAAAAGTTGTAACAGAAGTAGTTCCAGACGTAGCTGTTAAATTAGCACTCGCAGAAGGTGGATCATATCCAACTGACAAATAATTTTGTACTGTTTTGGTGTGTGTACCACCAAGACTATTAACTGTAGTTAAAGAAACGTTAACATTTCCAGCATTAGCAAATGTTATTAAAGGATTTTGTACAGCACTTGTTTGACTTATTTCTCCTTGTGCAAATGACCATTGTCTACTAACTATAACAGACCCAGCTGGAGTAGTAGTCGTATCATAAAATCTTCTTGTTTCCCCTTGAGATAAGTTAGTCGAAGCCCCCTGTAAATCCCAATTAGAACTTGGATTTATTGATAGAGTATTTATTAATAGTGGATCGGAAGAGTTACTCGTTCCAAATTGATCAGTTGCTGTTAATACAACTGAATGATTCCCTGACGTTGCAGTATATATATGTGTTGGATGTGTAGATACACTTCCAGAGTCATCACCAAAATCCCATGAATAAGTTAAATTTTGTGCTGCTGCTTTTTGAGATGTATTAGCAAAATTAACTGTTAATGGTACAAATCCTTGTGTTTTAGATGTTTCAAAACTAGGTACAGGAACTGATGGTAAATCAACTTGTACAAGACTTGGTTTAGTAAATGTTTCTGTTTTTCTATTTCCATTTGCAGCTGTACCAGTACTAACAATTTTTAAAGTAACTGGCCATCCTATATTATTAGAATTTGGACTTGTATAAGTTACTGTAGGATTAGCCGAAGTACTTCTAGCTGGACTTCCACCAGGAAAAGTCCAATAATAAGAAGTTGAATCTAAAAATGTTCCAGCTGACCAATCTCTACCTGTAGCATTAGATCCAGTTGCCTGAACAGCAAAAGTTGCAGTTACAGGAAAAGTTGTATCATATGCAAAACTCTGAGTAAAATCTGCTCTTGGTGCTGCAAGTGTAACTTCTACTGCTTTAGTTTCAGTACTTTCTCTTCCATATTGATCTGTAGCCTTTAAACTAACATTATAGGTAGTATCTGAACTTGGTGAACCTCCTGATATTCCGAATGTATGTGATGCAGTATCTCCACCTGCAGTATTTCCATCACCGAAATCCCATTCATAACTCATACTAACTGCTTGTATATCAGCTGGTACATTTGGAGTTGGTGTACCTAATGTATGTGTTGGTGCTGATCCACTTTCAGTAGTTGAACTAACAGTTATTGTTAATGGAAATTCACCTTGACTAACATCAATATCAAACTTAGCACCTGGATCTGGTGGTAAAATTAATATTGGTTTTGTAGTAAAACTATTTTGTCTTCTATAATCATTATGAACTTGTAATCTCGTTAAATAAGAACCAGTTTGATTATATAAATGCGTAATTGGAAGTGATACTCCAGTATTATTTTGACCTATTTGAGAAGTTTGAGTTCCATCACCAAAACTCCAACTATATTCAGTATCTACAGCTGAACTACTTCCATTTGAATATGTAGAACTGTCTATATTACCAGCTACACCTTGAGTTAAATCACTAAATGTTATAGAAGTATTTATACTACCTGTAATTTGACTTAGTGAATAATCAGCTACTGGAGCTTGAGGTTTACTAATATTAACAAGTTGTGTTGCTTCATCATGTTGTCCTGTAGGACTTGTAACTATAACTCTTGCAATATAAGTACCAGCTTTTGTATATTCATGTGTTTGGTTATACGGAGCGAGTCCATCGACTGGATCGATATTATAAGCATTACCAGTAGTTGTTGTACCATCACCCCAACTATATAACCTTCTTACAATCATACCATCAGACTGTCCCGATGATAATTTAACAGGAAATTTTCTATTATTAATCGTACCCTCAGTTCCAAATCCTGCTTCAACAACTGGCGATAATACTGCAGAAACTCTTTCTATATTTGCAGGATTAACAACTTGTTGTTCACCATAAGGTACTCGTTTTCCATACATAGAACCTGATTTAACAATATCTACACCAAACACACCTTCTTCTGGTGTAATTTGACTCAGTACAACTTCTTCAACTGCTATTTGAGGTCTGCGTAAAAATCGAATTGGTTCTGTATTATTAACATTAGGATTTACTGATAAAGTCTTCTGAAATCTTACATTATAGACTCCTTGGAATTCTTCTGGAATAACAAAATCTACTGCGGCAGGGTCTATCTCACCAAGAATAGTTAAAACAGCCCTACCTTGAGCAGTAGTCTGATATATTTCAACTCCAATTCTTCTAGCTGTACCCTCAAGTAGATTTGCTATTGCATTAATATAAATTGGCTTACCTTCACTATCAAGGAGTTCAGCTAAAACTTCTGTTCCCTTTTTTAGAAATGGTGAACCATTTATTAAAATTGAACTTCTACCTGGAGGTAAAATTTGAGGAGACTCTAATACTTCAAAATACTTCGAAGTAGCATCAGAATCTTCAATATAAACGTCTACAAGATTGAGGTCTCTTTGTCTTACGATTTTTTCAAGCATTGATATCCCATAATTTAATTAAATTATCTCATATATAAATATCAAAACTATATATTTATTTAAAATGGTATAGACATTATATGGAGAATATAAGTATGAAAAAGAAAGTTTCTTTTACTATAGATGAAGATTTGATGATGTGGTTTAGATTATATTCGAAAAGCGAATATACCACTATGTCATCAATTATAAATCAGTATATTTTAAATTTAAAGCGAAATATAGATGTTAAAAAAAGAAGTTATAAGTTACCTTCAAAACAAACTACGCGTAATTAATATTACTATAATTTCCTTCTTTTTTAATTTCTAATAAGGAATCAACTGCATCTCTCATAGACTCAATATGAGATACAATTAATGTAAATTGAAATTGTGTTTTAAGGTATTGAAATAAGTTATAAACTGAATTCAAGTTATCTGAATCCATTGTTCCCCAACCCTCATCAATTGCCAAAAAGTTAGTTCGTGGTAAGTTACATACATTTATTAAACCTACTCTAATTGCAAGAGAAGATATAAATCGTTCCATACCACTTGATAGTTCAAGTGGCCATACATTATCCTCATCGTAAGCAATAAAAGTGTTTATATTCTTACCGTCCATTTGAAGAACTATATTAAAATCTACTATTTGAGCAAGAATATTATTAACTTCACCTTCTACTGTAGGTAACGCTTTAGATACAAGTTCGTATGGAACTCCGTCTCTCTTAACTGCATCTAAATAATACTCATATGCTTTATACTTAATTTCTAAATCCTCTACCTTATTAATAGTATCTACTATATTCTGTTTATTAGTTTCAGCCACCTTAATTTTACCACGAGAGTCATTTAAATCATCTTCATTCTTTTGAATTAATGCAGATAAATCATTTATAGTAATTTTTAAATCTTCAATATCTTCTTCTATTTCTTTATTATATAATATATCTTTTTCTTGCATATAATATTTTGATATTTTCTCTTCAAATATAGTTATTTGACTGATAAGTGCTTTTTTACGTTCTCGTAATACTGTTTCTTCTGATACAAATTTACTATTTTGTATTTCTATGTTTTGTAATGCATTTAAAGATCTATCTAAATCTACCTTATCATTTTTAGCGTATTCTAAATCTCTAACCTTTTTATCTATTCTATCATACTTTTTAACATATTTATCTGCTAATTTCTTATCATCATCCAAACCTTCTCTGGTACTTATAGCATCTAAAGTAAAAGGATTACTCATACAAAATTCACAATCCTCATCATATTTTAAATCTCCCAACTTATCTATTTTATCAAGTTTATGTCTAACTTCTATTTTTAATTTATCAATTTCAATTTTAGTATCTTTTCTATCTTCAATAAACTGCTGAAGTTTCAAATACTTCTGATTAAGATTACTATCTGTATAATTTTTTATTTTTTCCTTTAACTCTGTTTCTCTGAATTCATTTTGGGTTCTATTAGATTTCAATGTTCCAAGTCTTACATCAATATCATTTAATTCACCTTTTGTATGTAACTTATCACCCTTCAACTTATCTACATCCAATATTGAATCATCCACTGATTTTAATTTTTTTGTTAATTCAAGAATATCTACATTAAGTTGAGATTCTTCTCCTGAAATATTTCCTTTTTCTACTAATAACTTACTTTCAACTTTATTTAGAATTAATAAATTTTTATTTATATCACTTAATTCTAAACCATAGTCTCTTTTCTTAAAATCCTTCAAAATAGCAGAAACTTCGGATATATCTTCGTGAGCTAACATATACAATTGATCAAATATACCTATTCCCATAAACTGAGCTAAAAGTTCTTTTCTTTCTTTTTGAGTTTTATCTATAAAAACTGTAGAATTGACTTGGAGAGATAACGCTGTTAATATAAAGTCCTCATATGTACCTACTACTCTTCTTATATTTGCATTAGTAGTTCTTCTTTGATCTCCATTCAATAATATTTTATCACCACCTTCATCAACCATCCAAAATTCTACATCTACCTTTACATGACCACTTCTGAAGTTTTTCTTAGCTGTTCTCTCTATATAATAATCTAATCCATCTATCTCAAAATTAGCCTTACAATGAAAAGAACCTTTCTTGTTATTTAATATATTAGCAGCTTTAAATGCACGAGAAGAAGTATCAAATAAACAAAATGATAATGCATCTAATAAAGAAGATTTACCACTAGCATTCGGAGCAAACAATCCAACTATACCATTTAATTTTGTAAAATTTACTACATTATCTTTCCCATATGAAAACATATTATCAAATTCAAGTGATTTTAATTTCCAACTTACATTTCTTTGAATCTCTTCATCTGGAAGAACCACATTTAAATCATCATTAATTTCCTTTATTTTAACTAACAGTTCTTCATCTACTATATAATTCCTATTCAAGTAATCTTCAATTAAATTGTACTGATAATCAGAATTAGTAATATCTCCAACATCTATTTTATCCTCTACTCGAATCTTATCCCCTGAAAATCCATCAGTTCTAATAACATTAATTTCTTTTATACCATACTTTGAATGTATTAATGCAAGAATCTTCTTCAATTGCACTGCATTTGTATTAGCAACTCTTAATCTAAGTCTAGCCTTTGGTGGCATATCAATAACATCTTTAAATTTACCATTATCAATATCTAAAGTATAATATCCAAATTCATTATGTACAGGAATATAAGTAGATTTTCGTTTTGGAACATCCCATAGTAAATAGCCGTGGTCTAATCCCTCTCCGTGATTTTGTTGAACTAAAGAACCACAATAAGAAATGGTTTCTTCTTTATTAAGATGTTGTCGTTTATGAATATCACCTAACAACCCCATATCATAACCTTTAAATTGAGTAATCTTTACATCAGAAGGTAATCTAAATCCTAAATCAGTTTGACATTTATCTACCGTTCCATGAAATAATACTATTTTAGTATCACCTTTAACATCCTTAGCTTTTATGTATTTTTTCTTATCATCCCAAACGTCCCATACTACAAATTTTACATCAGCACATTTATATACACCTGTATCTTTTAAATAATGTAAGTTTGGATGTTTTAAATTATCTACTATTGGAGAAAGACAGTCCAACCGAGAACGATTGTTTAGATTACAATCGTGATTACCTGTAATAATAATAGTTGGAACTATATCTGCTAAATTTTTAAATAACCTTGATAACTGATCAACTAATTCAGGTGACATTTCTGTTTTAGAATGAGCTATATCACCACCAATATATGCTACGGCATTATCTGGATATTTCCTTACTTCTTCGTAGGTTCTTTCAAAAACCTCTTCATATTCCTTATGTCGTTTTAAGTTCCGTATTTGAATATCCGACATATGATGAATATATTTTAACTTTCGAAATGGAACTTTTACATTTTTTTCTTCTATCACTATTTTAACTTATATTTTATTAATGACATAAAATCTGCCTTACTTGCATCTCTAATTAAATTCAAACAAGGTTCAAATCCTAATTCAGATGGATCTTTGTCTTTAAATTTTAAAAGATATACATTTATTCCATTATTCATAAATGTTTCCATCATTTTTAATGAATCTGATAATGCATCTCTATCCAATGCAATATAGATATCCTTAACTTTGTTTTCATAAATTCTTTTATTCAATTTAGGAAGAATAGTTTTCCCATATAAAGGTATAGCATTTCTTTTTATTGCTATAGCATCAAATGCACCCTCACATAATATAATCGGTTCATCCCAATTTACAAATAATTCAAATCCTATAATATCCTTTGAAACTGGTGGATTACGATACTTTAATTTACTTTTATAGATATCTCTAGCAATAAAATAATTTAATACACCTTCCGCATCATAAGATGGTATAATAACTCTATTATTATATAACCCTTCATCACAAAATCCAATACTATACCTAATAATATCATCTTTAGTAATTCCTCTATTATACAAATATACTAAAGAATGTTTTCTTTGAATTCCAGAATCGTCTTCCCATAAAGGTTTATACTGTTTTGGTAATTCTACTTTTTCTTCTTTTTTAGAAATATCACTTCGATATTTATATGAAGTTTCACCAACAATATTACGAAGTTCTGTAAATTGTTTATCTGTAGCATTTACTTTTTTAAATAATTGAAATAAATTATGTCCACCTTGATTAGAAACCCAACAATGCCACTTTTGTGTTTTTACGTTTATTTGTAATTTTGGTTTATGATGTGATACAAAAGGAGACCAGTACATATACTCATCTCTCTTCCTAAGCATTCTACCATTATTACCGATAACCCTATTTAATAAATTAATAAGTTTATTCATCCAATAACTTTAATAACTCCTTAAATTCTAAAACTGCATATGTTTTAGAACGATTTCTTTTAAATATAACTAATGGTGTATGTTTACCACTATTTCCCTCAGCTTGATCTAATGCTTCCCATATATTAAGTTTTTCTTGGTTTTTACATTCTACACTAAAAGGAAATAATCTACGGGCTGCAGGAGATAATAGAATATCTTCTCCGGCGTCCCCCATTGTAATAGAACGCACATCATCGGGTTCTAATTTATCGAATTTTTCAAGAATTATATCTCGAACTTTATTTTGAAGTCTTTTTCCTTTGTTCTTTGCTGAACGTGGTTTCATAATATAACCTTATTAATATATATCATCCAGAAAACCTTAAATTACTTATATTTTTTTATCCATTTTTTAGCTTCTTTTCGTGCCCATTTTTCTGCTTTTTCTTCATATGCATTATCATCATGAAAATCACCACCATTTCGAATTGCAACTTCTCCAGCTTTTTGGTACTCTTTTTCATACTTTTTAGCACCCATTGTTTTTCTATCATTTGCATGGTCTATTTCGTGTAATACTGTAATTAAAAAATCCTTAACTGAAGGGTATGAAGGTCTTAAAGTAATAACATCAGATCTCCAATTATAATCAGCTTTATTTTTTCCTGGTTTAAACTTAACTTTAGATTTCAGTTTATAAGCTTTTACCATATCTACTGTTATTTGATGAAAATCAATTCTTTCATATAATAAGTTTTTTCCAATAATCATTATCTTCTTCCGTATACGGGTAATTGTGTACCTTTTTCTTTCTCTTTAGCCAACCACTTTTTGTGTTGAACTGCAGTTCTACCTTCTTTTTTCCACTTTTCGTTAAGTCGTTTCCTTCTAATTTTTCTATCTTTAGCTTTTCTGTTTGGCATTAGAATACATCTCCCGACATCGCATCAGATATTGCCTTTTTAAGATGTTTATTAGTTACATCAACAACACCGTCCATATCAGCTTTCCATACATCTTTCTTTTTACCATCATGAAATAAAGCAATAGATGGATAATTTCGTATTCTTAATTTTTTAACAACTTTTTTAACTTGTGAATGATCAACCTCAAAAATAACACAACCTTCAAATCCCTTTACACCATCAAATAGTTTATTATCTAGTTTTTTCATTTGATATGGTGCTGTAAATTTAATAAGTACAAATCCCTTTGCTATTTTCTTTTTAAAATTGTCATCGGTTAATGATTCTATTGGTGATTTAGGTTTAAGGCTATCCTGACCCCAAACTAATTCACTCCAACCTACATATAACAAAATACCAAATACCCAGTATATTAACTTTTTATATTTCATAACATTATTTATCCCTCTTTCTGCGTTCAAGTGATTTTATATCTTGTTGCAATTCTTTGATAACCTCTTGTAGTTCTT
>CALBXV010000157.1 GCA_937890045.1 uncultured archaeon | reverse complement strand
AGACTCGTAGAAAATCTATTAAGAATGAAAACAGTTCCGATACTGGTCATGTTAGGTATTCGGTTGGAGAAGCAGATGTTTATTTATTTTCACGACCCGATATTGAAGATTATCTTAACATTGGTAAGTGGAATTATATAGCAATTCCTGAGAGATTTTTGATAGATAAAAAGAATCCAGAATATCTTGTACCAAGAGTTAATAAATCTATTTGGAAAATTTTTGTTGGACGGGCTAAGGAGATGTTAGAAGGGGAATATGACAGAAAAAAATAAATACATGGTGGGAGATAATATAGAATTATTAGATCGTTTAGATTCAGAATATGATTTTTGTTATATAGATCCACCATATAATACAGGTAGAAACTTTGGAGATTTTGGTGATAGTTTTAAAAATATGGATGAGTTTATTGATTTTTTAAAACCACGATTTGAATTAATACATAAGAAGTTAAAAGAAACTGGTAATCTTGTGGTGCATGTAGATTCTATTGCTTCACATTATGTAAAGGTGTGTCTTGATTCTATATTTGGAATTAAAAATTTTAAAAATGAACTTATAGTTACTACATCTAATATGAAAGCCGTAAAAAAGAAATTGATGAGAAGTCATGATGTTCTATTAGTTTATTCTAAAAATATAAATAAGTCTGTATATAATCAACAATATACACCCTATCCTGATAACGGTACAAAAGGTAAAGTAGATAAGAGAGGTGAGTACACCACATCAGCCGCAAAAAATTCACAACCTAATGTTATTGTAAGGCCTAATTTAAGATATGAATGGAATGGCCACGATTTTCAATGGTGGATTTCTAAAGAAAAAATGCAAAAACTTCATGATGAAAATAGACTTGAATATAATAAAGAAGGAATACCAAGAATAAAAAGATATTTTGACGAGATGAATGGTGTTCCATTTAAAGATGTGTGGACGGATATATCAAGTATTCAAGGTAAGGAAAAATTAGATTATGCAACCCAGAAACCCATAAAACTATTAGAAAGGTTATTGGACTTATATACAAATGAAACTGATTTATGTTTAGATATATTTGCTGGTAGTGGTACTTTGGGTAGAGCCTGTTTAAATAAAAATAGAAATTTTGTATTAATAGATATTAATCCAAAGGGTAAAAAAGTTTTCAAAGAGAGTATTTCAGAAACAATGATGAAATTTTTTTAACAAAATAAAAGACGTTTTGAGAAATTTATATTATATATATTAACATGAGATGAATTGATACATCTTAATTGTGAGAGTATCAATTTAATTAAACAATAATAAAGTAGTATATTATATTGAGATTATGGTAATCCAATCTAATAATACAAAATAAAAGGAGACCAGAAATGGCAAACACAAATCAACGTTTCAATCGAGACGAAATCAACGATGAGTTACAGAAATTAGGTGTAGTAACTCGTGAAATTTCACCATCCCCCCAGTTTTTAACAACATTAGAATCATCAGGATATAAAGTACCTGAAGCACTATCTGATATTACAGACAATTGTATTGATGCCGGTGCAACCAAAATTATAACATACTTTGGAAAAGAAAATAAAAAACCATATATTGTTATTGGAGATAATGGAATAGGAATGGTTCCAGATATTTTATTTGGTGCACTTGTTCTTGGAGCATCTACAGCAGAACTTGGTAATAAAGTAAAAAATGGTGGTTCACTTGGTAAGTATGGAACAGGACTTAAATCATCTTTAGCAGAACTACGAGGTGTAGCTCTTATATTAACCAAAACAAAAGATGGTCAATTAATTAAAACTATCTATCATAAAGATACGATACAAGAATATTACGATTCCATAGATCCAAAAACAGGTAAATTAAGACACGCTTGGGGTATTAGTATTGAACTTGCTACCGATAAAGAAGATGTAGAATTATTTGAAACATATACCAATGGTTCTAAACAAGGAACGGTTATAAAAATTTATAACATTGAAAGATTTAAAGATGATGTAAGTATTAAGAATACAATGAAAAAAACATATTCTCGTCATTTCCATCGCTTTATAACAAATGGTGTTGAGTTTGTTGTAAATGATGTTATTTTAATCCCAGTTGATTTAAGTGGTTATGAAATTCCGTTTACTTTAAATGGAGAAACATATAGGTCTAAACAAATAGGTGTAGATGTTATATGGGATAATATTACCTATACGGATAAACACGGAGTTAAACATAAAGATGGTCGTCTTTTATATAGAGCATTATCTTTACCACAAATGAATGAACTTGATGAAGATGCATGGAATAAAGAATTTGGTTGGAATATCCCACAACAAGGTATTTTGGTTTATCGTGGTCATAGACTGATTCAAAGTACGGGTTGGTTAATTGATATCCAACAAGCAGACAGGTTAAAAAGAACCAGAGTTGTATTAGAGTTTAATGGTGATTTAGATGATTTAATGGAAGTGGATTATAAGAAAACATCAGTAGATCCGGATGATGAAATAATAAGATTAATTGATGGTCGTTTGAGGAGTGATATAGCAACTGCAACTTCAATTTTTTACAATTCAAATCCCAAAAAGAATCAGATTTCTAAATCTCTTAAAAAACTTGCTAAAAGTTTTGGTGATTGGGCAAAAAATAACATTAATCTTTTACCCAAGATACCACCGGCAACGACCACCACGGGATTACCTAAACTCACTTATACCTGTAAAAAATGTAATAAAAAACCTTGTATCTGTCAACATCCACCAAAACCACCAAGACAGATTGGAGATAGGTTAAAGCTTATCTTTACTAATCAAATTACTGATGGTAGTTTTTATCAGACTGAAACGAGTGGTAGGTATAATAATTGTCTTAACATTTATTTCAATACAAATCATGTAATGGTTACGGATTTTGTTGAAAAGGCAGATACTTATACTCTTTCACCAATAGTTTGTATGATATGGGCTGAACATTTTGGAATAGAAAGTAATAAACCAGACACTCCCAAAGAGTTGAGTAAGTATTATGAGAAGTGGAATCGTATTCAAATGGATAAGGGTTCATGGTTAACAAAGATGTATCCTACAACGCCTAAAGTTTAGCAAAATAAAGGTGATGTTTTTTAAATGAAGTATATATTTATATATGAAAGATTTTGTCGCTCAAGTGAGGACAAAACCATAACCGAATAT
>CALBXV010000156.1 GCA_937890045.1 uncultured archaeon | reverse complement strand
GTGTAAAATAATTAACACTAAATAGTCAAATATGAACAATTTGTTCATTTAATGAAGTGATATTCTCATTATAGAGGAAATAAATTGTAAATTATAAAATATTTATTTAATTTTTTTCTCAGTAGTTTCAAGTTCATCATGAATTGCCTCTAATTCACCTTCAAGGAGTTTACCTTGATGTTTAAGGGCATTCAATTGATCAGTTTTATGTTTAAGGTCATTCAATTGATCAGTTATTTGTTTTTTATTTGAAACAAATCCTCTACTCTTATTTAAATCAGTTTCAACTTTTGTTATTTCATTTTGTTGACTTCGTATTCGATGTTCTATTACATCTCTTTCCATTTTCAGATGTTCAAGTTGATCATTTAAGATTCTTTTAACAGATTTAATAGAACTGAGATGAGAATCAATGGTTTTTAATTCTGATTTTGGTGAAATGAATAAACCAGATAAAATAGAGAATATAACAACTAATTCAGGATTTTGAATTTTACGAACTGTAGAAAATAATTTTTGTGTAACATCATCTTTTTCAATTTTTGATAGATCTTTAAACAGTCTAGTAGCTAAAGATTTAGTTTTAGAGTATTTTCTTAAAGTAATTAGATAAGAATTAACAAGTTTCATTAGATCAATATGATCTCCAAGCAACAATTTTTGTTTTAAAGTAATATTTGGAGTTCCAGCAATAGCACTATTAAGGTCATCTTCCATGGCTATAGCGAATTCATTATACGTCTTATGATTTTTATAGATACCTAGAGTTTCATTAACAATTGATTCAATAAGACCATGTAATCGAGCTTTGGGAGTGCCTTCAGCAGCGTTTAATCCAATAGATAAAGTAGAATCAGACAAGTCTTTCACCATAGATTGTATAGAATCTTCCATTCCTTTAATTTGAACATTAACATCAAGTTCAAGAGATTTATCTTCTTCAATATAATTTTTTATACTTTGTTCCAAAGCACCTTCTTCATATATACCACGCTTTATAAGTAGACCTTTATAAATATCTACTAGATCATCATATGCATAATTAATAAGTTGGTTAAGTCCCATAGGGTTTTCATCATCAACCGCTCCACAAATATCATTTTTATCAGATCTAACAGGACGGAAAGTATCCATTCTATCAACATATAAATGGATTAAGTCAATATGTTCATCTACAGGATAAGTAAGTTTTAAACTAGATAAAGGATTTAGCCATCGGTCACCTAAATGTGGCGTGGTTCCAATATTATTAAGAAGGTCAGATAAATCAAATCTTAATGAATTAAGTAATACATCAACAATAGCATCATCTATCAGCTGTTTAGCATCAACAAGACTTCCAGTTTTCATATAAGGCGGACCTAAAGACATCATGATAAACCCTGTAAAAGGATTTGCATAAATTGCCCCATATGATTTTTTTATAATTTCATTCTTATTTTTATCTAATAATAATTCAAGTTCATTTAAAGCAGCATAAGCAGAAGCTCCTTTAGCAGGTGGATCATCACCTTGACATGGCAATATACCAAGACCAATAATAGGGTAACTGGACCCCAATTTTCTTCTGAGGTGCCTTACAAAGTCTACAGCCATACCTCCACCACTTCCTCCACCAATACCAAATACAGTGAATATTACTGGTTGAACTGTTGAAGATGAGACAGATTCTTTAAACGTATCAGCAAAACCATCTATAACCTTGAGATAATAGTAATTTAGACCATATATAGCCTTTGATAAAGCTCTACGTCTACCTACACCACCAGATAATGGAGGTATATCAAGAGAGCTAGATAACCACGGCCTATAATTTGCAGAAACCTGAACATCTTCCATTTTTAGAAAGTCAGGCAATCCAGAAATAAAATCAAACATAGCTTCTGGTGTAGGAAATTTAACTGCTTTAGCAGTAAATGAAACTTTATCAGCA
Organism: uncultured archaeon; assembly: GCA_937890045.1. Next base: position 5,074 of record CALBXV010000156.1, on the reverse strand, counting down.
GCAACATTTTTTTCTTCTAGTTCATCAGAAAATTTTTCATATGCTTTTCTTAGTGATGATAGATCATGATCTGCTACATCAATAGCTAAACATGAAACTTTAATACCAGGTTTAGAAAGAAAACTATGTGTATTTTTGTGTTTAAAAAACGCTTCAATTACATTAGCTCCAGTTCCACCTAGGCCTACAAAATGTATAGAATAATCATTTGGTTGAGACATTTAAAATTTAACCCTCTTTTGCAATAGACTCAATGTCTTCTTTAATTTTTAGCATATCATTAGCCATAGATTTATCAATTCTTCTCAGTTTAATTAGTAATAAGTCTAATTCTTTAGTACGTTCATTAATTTTACTAGAAACATTGGAAGTACCAGATTTACTTTTACGCCATAAGAATGCAAACAATATAGTTATAATCGATAGTCCAACAGTTGAAATCATGAAATATTGACCAGTTTGAGGTGGATCAATAAATTCAGAAGATTCAGGCAGCACATTAAGAATAGAATTAGCGTGATTTAAATAACCTGCTCTTCTTAAATCCAATATTTGATTTAACATATTATTATAAAAATCTCTAAATCGTGTATCCACAAGAGAGTTTTCTAATGTTTGAGTTGCAGTATTAAATCGAGAATCAAAGTCCATAATATCAGGATCTGTGATTACAGATTCATGGAAATCAAGAATTTCATTATTTGTTGATTGAGAAACTGTTAGAATAACCACATTTTGTTCTTTATGTAATTGAACGTTATTCTCTAGATTTATTATAGTTACATCAGAGGGGACTTTACCACGTAATACAAGATTAGCTGAACCTTTAATTATATCAGCTTCAAATGAGTTAACACCAGGTTTCCAGCTCTCAGTATCAATTCCGGCAAAATCATTTTCTAACTCCCAAAATCTATCACCAACTTTAAGCAAAGTAGTTGAGATAGTAACAGAATTACCAGGTTGATTTACTTCAATTACTAGTTTAAAATTTATAGTATATATACCGCCTGCAACTAAAGTTTTGCCAGTCCAATCAACTCCATTACTATCCACGATTTGAATTTCTTCAATATGTGGAACCTTAGATACTTCAGCACCCCATACAAAAGGGGATCCGAGTAACAAGGATGTTATAAATAACGTGGTAATTATTGGATTTAACTTCATATTAATTTACACTAGGTATAGTATTATTACTAAAATACTAGTATTTATATACATTATTAATATAACAACATAATTTAAATTTATTTACATGTAAAATTATTTTGATTTAAAAATTAACAAGTGTTTTTAATTATTTTTAACACGTTCTCTTATAGAACCAAGTTTAGTACCATAATTAATCACATTTTCTTCAATTTGAGTTAATTCACCACGAGAAATAAAATTTGTTTTTTCATCATCAACATCAATTCCAGAACTTATACTTCTACTTACTACATTATAACCTTGTTTAGCTCTAGAAAGTATCTTTGATACATCAGCTCCACCTAACATAGCAAATACATCAATCTTATCTGAAGCCACATCAGAATATCTTATATCAATTTCACTAATCAATTCTCTAGGCAAATTCTTATCTTTCCAAATACTATATTCTTTTAACACTTGATTTTGTGTAAATCTATCTCTCATAGCATTTGGTATTTGCAAAATAATAAAAGAAGCCACGACAGACTCTAGGTCTATATTAGCCATAGGTCTAATTGTAGCGCTTTCAAGGATAGCTTCTAGATTTTCATATATTCGAAGACTGTGATTAAGTGCGACGCAAGGAACAAAATGCAGTATTCCATTAGAATTACAAGAATTAAATATGCTTAAGAAATCAATTGTAGTTTTAGAGTATTTTGGCTGTGAAAGAGAATTAAGTATTAGACTCAACAATTCATTAGAATGTAAGGGTTTACCATTTGTATCAACATGATTATATTTATTAAGATAAGTATTATCCGTAACAATAATTAAATCAGCGCAGTTTTTATTTTGAAATTTTATGAATCGTGAAAACGCACAAAACGCGTTAAAATGTAACTGTTCAGCTTCTTTTTCAGAAGGTAAAACAATAAAAGCAGTTTTATTAGCGTTAACATTAATCCTACTAATATTATTAAATACAATTGGTCCAACACCACAACCGGTACCGCCACCGAGAGAAGAAAGCAATAAAACAAGTTCAGATTGATTAATTCCAGATTCTAGTAGATAATCATTTAGATATCTATCATTAATAGCTTCTGTTTCAGCTTTTTTCCAATTTCTAGCAGAACCTTTAGACAACTTACCTAATTTTCTAAACAAAATTTGAGAATTGAGTTGATTACTATTTTCTAGGTCTATATCAGTTATTTTATTTGACGTATCAAGAAATAGATAACTATTATCAACATCTGACACATTACTAACTTGGAATTTATCTAATATATTAACTCCAGTTTCTCCAAGACCAATAAACAAATTTTTAATATTCCGATTTAATTTAATAGCAGATTTATTTATTTTAATATTGGCTCCACAAATTTCACATATTTTATTTGTTAATGGTTGAACATGGCCATTATCACAAGTAATTATATTATCAGATAGAATTGCCATTTTAATATATTACCTTAAATTATCATTATCATCTAATAAAGGAATATTTTTGCCGATTAAAGTTTTGGTTTCATTATCATAGATTATAGAAGGATGTTTAGATGCAAATAGTTTAAGATATAAATCAGAATGTTTAACTTTGATATCATGTGGTTTTAGAGTACCTAATTGTTCTAATCTAGACAATATAATTGATTCAACATTATGATAATTTAATGTAAATTCACGCATAGTCAAATAATGATCAAGAGTATTTGAAAGAGTTTCAATTATATCAATTGCATTATCTAGTGATTCAATGGATTTTTGACCCAGTTTAATAGAATCCTCTTTAAGGGATTTAATTGCCAAAGAAGACATATCATGTATTGAATAACTTTGATTCCAAATAAAATTTTTAGGGAGATTTGAATTAATGGTTTTTTCAAGTTTAGTAAGTTTAACATCAATAGTTGTAATTAGTCGGATAAGACAATTATTAAATTTAGATTTTATTTCAGGCAACAAAGCAATATCAATAATAGAATCACTAATTTTATACGAAGATATTAGGTCATCAAGAGTATTCATTATATCAAGTTCATCTAGAAATTGCTGCGCGCCAAATTCATTAATAAATGGTCTAATATGAGTTTCAAGTTTTTGTCGTAATAATTTAGAAGAACGACCAAGTTTATCCAACATTTCAAAACCAACTTTACCATATTGATTATGCATCAAAGTTAAAGATTCAGTTATGATTTCAAGAGATTTCTCATAATCTTCTTCATTTAAGAGGCTTCTAGCAATAGGAACAGTAGTTAATTCATATGTTGAATCAAAATTATTTTTTAGAACATCCATAAATAATTCTCCTGTGGAGACTACACTAGATATAATACCATGAATTTCTTTACCAAAATCTTGATATGCAGTTAATATTCGTTCATTAGAGAGTTTACCAACTTCTTGACTTCGCACTTCAGGTACAAGGGGAGGTAATTTAATTCCCATATTATCTAAAACAATAAGATGATTATTATAAGAGCGATCAAAAGTTATAAAATAATCCAACAGGCGTCTCCTTATTAACTTGTTATATATATCAAGATTTTCAGGTAATTTTTTAAAATTTTCAACTTCTTCTTCAAGATTTTTGGAACTCAAAGTTAAATAAGTGTTTAAGAATAAATCAGATTTTTCTTTTATTCCTTCAATATTAGATTTAACATCTTCAAGAGCAATATTATGAACAGTAGAAGCAATAGAATTTACAGAAGATAATGCTTCAGAACACATATCAAATATTTTTGCACCTTGCAACTTAATAATAAATCTTAAATCTAATAATTTTTTCCTTTCCACAAAATAGTTATTGATAAAACCACTAGTAACTCCACCAATAAACATGAAGAGAAGAAGTGATCCAAATTGAATATAATTAAGTTCAAATGGCTGATATCCAATTGAATTTGAAAGATAAATTAACGGTAAAAAGAAGACCATTAGACCAATAAAATTTGAAGGTAAATGCAAATAATTACGAATATTTTGAACATTACGGCCATGTTTTTGCAATCCGGAAGCTAGTCCATCAAGCACATAAGTTGAAGAAATAGAAGATATAATTAGAACAGATAATAATAATAAAGAGAAGTTATAAAGAAAATAGCTTTTAGAAAGAAGAACTATTGATTCAGCATATAAGTTCTCTGAACTCATTAAGAGGAAAGTTTGAATAAAATCAGAATTTACTGATTCAAACTGTGGACTAAAAGAAGGAGAGACCTGTTGATATATTTTTGGAGTAAAATTAACTAAAGAAATTTGCTTTTGAATATGTTCAAGAAAGACAAAAGGTAAGTAAATTAATACATAGAATATAAGCGCGAATAACCTAGATATGCCTTTGTAACAAAACGACGTTATTATTAATAAGGGCATAGCATAAAAAAAATACGGTGTCAACATTAGTAATCCTGCTATTAATCCTACTCCAGTACCAAATAGACCTTTAATACTTTTTGCAGTTAAAGAGAAAGACAGTGCAGCTAGTAAGATCATAAGAAGTAACATATAAAGCCCAATTTGACCATTCATATTCTTACTAAATTGATATGAAAAAGAGAACCCTAGAGTAACAATCATACCAGTAAAACCTATAACATGATTTTTAGCAGAGATTGCTACCCAACCAATAGTTAGTCCTATAGCTAACGCAGTTGGATAAAAAGGGACATAAAAATGATTAATAAGTGAAATAGATATAATTATAGACATAGCAACAAGTTTTTCAACATAAAATGGAATAAGGTCAGAAATAGAATTCTCATTAATACTATTGTTTACTTCAGTATTCAATATTAATAATAATTAAAGATAAACAAGATTAAAAAATTTACGTTAATTAAGTTATGCAAAATAGACAAAATCTTCAAATATACTCTAAACCGTAATTACATAATATAAAAAATGAAAGAAAACAGATTTTGTA
>CALBXV010000155.1 GCA_937890045.1 uncultured archaeon | reverse complement strand
CTTGTTTAATTTCAAACCTATGTTTATCTAAATTACAAAATTTCTTAGCAAAATAATCATATCCCTTATTCAAATATTCTTGAACTTCAGATGCTATTTCTAAAATCACTTTAGACATTTTTTCTTCATTTTTAGTGTTCAAATCAGGATATCTATTTTTTACAAGTGGTAAAGCAGAATAAAAAACTGAATCAGTATCAATATAAATACAATAATTTTCATTATCATTTAATTCTTTATTATAATAATAATTAACAACCTTCTTAGTAAATTTAATGAGAGATTGACCTGTAGTTGTAACTGCTTCAGCGTTGTCAACATCATAAAACCTAAATACAGGTAATCCTAAGACACCATATAATGAATTTAAAACAACCTTTTGAAGATATTGTCTTCTATCAAAATAATCTGATTTTTCTTTATCACCTTCCTCATGAAACTTTTTAGATAATTTCCTATATTCAACTCGTTCATCAAACCATTTTTTTAATAACGCAGGTAACAATCCATCTTTATCTGAACGATACATAACACCATTAGTTGATACTGAAACTTTTTCATTATCAAGAAAACTTTTTAATTCTACCTCTGTAAACTTTCCTATTTCCTTTTCCCCGTGTAATATTGTATAAGTTTTTTTATTACCTATTTGTAAAAATTCCTCAGGATTCCATCCTTTAATCTTACCAATCTTTGTTTCTGGTGAAATATTCAATGACATAATACAAGATGGATACATAGATGTAATATCTAAATCATATACCCAATCATGTTTACCTTTAATTGGGTCTTGTACATACGCACCAATAAATTTATCATCTTTATTAAAATCTTTTGGTCTTGGTGCTTTATTTGGTGCTACAATATTATTTTTTTTCAAGTACACCAAAATCGCACCTTCAAGATAATGAGATGACATATAAACAGATTCATAAGGTGTATGACCAAGATGTGCTAAACCACGAGCAATTTCTATAAAATCTAATTTATCATCAAGTTTTTTAACAAGTTTTACATCTTGTAAATTATACTCTACAAATGTTTTTAAATCATTCTCATATAACTCATTCAATGTACCTTCATATTCAATCTTTTTATCACCAACTTCTAACTCTCCAATCACATCTAATCTATATGAAGATTTTTGACTAAATGTAAATCTTTTATATAAACTAAGATAATCAAGAATACTAACTCCTGCTATAATATATCTTTTTTTAAAATTACTCCACCTAACTATGTGTATTGGTGATAATAAATTTGCAACATCTTGACCAAGAATTTGTTGAGCTCTATTATAAAGATATGGTATATCAAAAAATTCTATATTCCAACCTGTTAAAATAGTAGGTTGTATTTCCCTATACTTAACATAAAATCTATTTAAAAGTTCATATTCAGTTAAAAAAGTTTCTATCGTTACATTCTCTCCAAAATCTTCATTTAAAACTGACTTTTCGTCAAGAACTAAACAAAAATATTCATCAGTAAGTGGATCATTGAACGCTATAGAAGTTATCTTATTATTAGCTATTTCAACATCTGGAAATCCATCAGTAACTTCAACTTCAATATCAATTATCATAACTTTATGTCCAACAGATGGTTCATCAGATTCAGTATATTTATCAACTAAAACTCTTATTTCTGGATTAACATCAGATTCAAATAAATTAGGTTGGTCTTTATCCCATTTTGTTATTTTGGTTAATTTATCACCATATAAAGAAACATAATTACCAGTTCTATTTTTAGTATATGCATACTTCTTATAACGAAAAGTTTGTTGTCCAAACTTATCATCCCAAATATGCATTTTATTTTTTCTTCTATCGTAGAAGATATTCTGGTACATTTAAATTATAAAACCTCAATTTATGTTATATGAATATACGAATAAAAACCTATACAAGTCAAGTACTTTTTTAGTTATTCTCCAGGTAATTCACACATATCATTATTACAAAATTTGTCAACTTCTGCTTCTTCACCTTCAATACCAACAAAACTTAAATAACCAAGTTTCTCAACTTCAAAATGATATGTTTTTTCATCTATTGCTTCATAGGGCATTTGTTTGTACGCACCACCATTTTTTCTTGGTAATAGTGATATACCTTTTAATCTATACTGAAAATAATTTAAAGCGTGTGGTAATTCATCTGCTTCTGTTTCTGGATTGAAAGTTGCTGTACAACTAACTTGATTATCTGCCCAATGTCGTTGTAAGAATGCGGCTAAACTAAACTGTTCCCAAATAGATAGTTCAGCCGCTGTTCTTATTCCTTCCCCTGCATCAATCGGTACATCTACTACCATTGTAGTATCTTCTGAACCGAATGCTGGTTCTATTGTATATCCAGCTCTTTTTAATGGTTCTATTAATTCAGATTGGTTTGATAATCTCATTCTACGAATATAAAAACGACTTTCTGGATAATGCATTCCAGGAGTAACACCAACTAATAAAGAAACTGTACCACTTGGTTTAACTGAAGTAGTTTTAATTGAACGTGGTACTGCTAACCAATCTGAATACATCTTATCCCATTCTTGAATTGTATCATATCCTTCTTCTAACCAATTTTTTAACACATCTATTCCACTTTTAGTAATAAACTGTGCTACACCACTAACTGAACAACCAATTCTACGGTTTCTTAACATAACTCTATTAGTATCTGGCCAATGTGTTTTACCAAGTGTTACCGTTTTCGCATACAAATAAGCATATTTTAGTGTTCTTAAATAATCTTTTAATGTATCATGATTTGTTGGAAATGTTTCCACTAAACAACACAACTCATATGATTCAAGTGTTTGTTCTAAACAAGGATTACCACCTGCCGCTCTGTGATCTTTATTATCTCTACCATTTTTTAATCTACTATAACCTCTCATATTTTCTAACCACGCAAATCCAGGTTCTCCATTGTCTGTAATTCTTTTACACACATCGGTATAATCCATACCAAGTTCTGCATATATTGAATTATTAGAAGTCCAACCATATTGTTCTCTATGTTTATTTACTTTGTAATTTTTTAAATCTAAATATTCTTCATCGTATGGATCTCCAAAAACAATTTCAGCAGTCCTTCTTACGTTACCAGCAACTACACATTTACCCACAAGATTCATTATATCAACAATTGTAGTAGTTGTAATTGGTTCGTCTATATTCTTATCTAATACTTTTCTAATTTCCTGATGAACTTCTTTTAATGGTTTATGTCCACTCGATACTCCACCAAAACCTTTGATTGGTTCTCCTTCACCTCTAATTATATCATAATTAAAATAAACAACACTTGTTCCATGAAAATATGAGTCTAAAAGTAATTTTAATGATTCTACCCAACCTTCTCTTGTATCAGGTATTTCAAATTGTTCACTCTTTCTATTTTTATTAGGAGATTTAACCATTATTTCTCCTGTACCTTTTACATCAAAACCAACACCAACACCTAACATACTTGCATCCATAAGGAAACAGAATGGTTTTGAATAATCTTCTTTAAGTGTGGAAGTAGATACGAATGCACAATTGTTAAGAGCTGCATATAATCCCTTTTCTTCTGTAATAGCTGTCCCCATAGCCCACAATCCACGACCAGGCGGTAAAAACTTCATATTGAACATTCGATCATACATTTCTTGAGCTGAAGCTTGAGCTTGCCAGGGATTCCAACCAAGACTGTGCGAATCAATCCAACGCTTTTGCATTGAATAAGTACCTTCTACAACCCTTTGTACAGTTTCCCACCATCTTTCATTTTTTCCATTTTCTTTAATTCTTGAATAGGTTCTCATATAAACTAATTCACCTAAACCATTAAAACCAAATGGTGGTTTTTTTCTTTTATATTTATTCACAAAATTATTCGACAATGTAAACTTTTCAGACAACTTAAAATTTCTCCTTTTATTATATACGTTTTCTAATAACCAATAAACGTAACCACAATATTAAATATAATATATATTAAATCCTATTACTCAAACCCCTCTACTTTCTTACCCATATCTTTATATTTATTAGCTAATTCTTTTCTTAAAAATTCTTCTTTATTATCCATCTTACCCTGTACTATTTTTCCAGATCTTGAACTACTTTCGTGTATTTTTACAAGTCCAATATTAGTATTTATTGTAGAAGGATAAGTAATACCATCAATGCCAAATCTATTTTTTATCACATGAAACCTACCTGTGTTAGCTATTTTATCTTCAACTTTTCTACTCATACTCATTACAAAATCAGCTGTCATAACTTTACTATAATCTTCCGCAATTTTATCAGCACCAATCACATCTTCTTCCAACGCTGACCGATTTGCTTGTGAGGCTGTCCAAATAGGAATTTCTAATTCTCCAGCTACAGATCTCAAATCTTCATATATCGTACCAAGTGCGTGTCTCTTCTCTCTAAAATGTCCAAGTGGTAATAATATATCAGCATAATCAACAATAACTAAATCAGGTTTAACACCGCTTAATTCAATTTGTTTTAAATGTGCACTAATTGTTTGAACTGATGCTGATTTTGTTGGAAAATATTTTATTAATAATTTCCCTTTTAAATTTCTAATTTTTTTCTCAACTTCTTCTCTATAATATCTAATATTCGCTGTTGTAACTCCACAAAAAATAGAATCATATCTTAAACCAACATAATTCTCATTTAATTCTAATGAATAATGCACAACTGTTTTACCATTTTTAATAACACCAGAACCTAACGCTTGAAGTGTCCAAGATTTACCAATACCCGCTGGTGCTACAATAACACCAAGTTCCCCCTTACCTAAACCACCATCCATAATTTCATTTACAACATCCCACGGCGTTTCAA
>CALBXV010000154.1 GCA_937890045.1 uncultured archaeon | reverse complement strand
TTGCGTTCATATCCTTATCACTCCATCCTTTAATATTGTGCTCTTTTTTGTAATCCTCGTGAGTAGCCCACATGAATAACAACCACAAAAATGTGGTTATTGGCATCATATAAATTACTACCCATGCAAATTCTTCACTCATAATTGTTCTCTCTCAATATAAATAGCGAATATTACAAATCCTTTAATAGTTCATCAGTTATTGCTTTTTCTTCTACCCACCACCTTATTGGATTTTTTGACATTACTTTATATTTTACTTCAAATAATTTATCAAATTCCTTTGAATCCAATCTTTTAGTACCTATAAAATATGTTCTCGCACCACTTATACCAACTCCATCTGCTAAATCAACAGTATGTACAACTTCATTAGTAGTCTTAGATACGAGATTATATTTCATTATTAATCTAAAACAATCCCCCAAGTTGCTGTATCTGAGAACCAAGTAGCCGTAAGATAAAGAGTATCACCTTTCATTGACCTAACTGGTGCTATCATATTATTTATTTCACCATATCCATTACTATAACTTACTTGATTGGTAGTAGGAACTTCATGTCCTTCAAATCCAATAGCGTAGGATGTATCTAATGATACGTATTGTCCATCAGAATTTATAGTTCTTCGTATAAAATATCCTAGCGAATCCCCCATATACCAGTAAAGATTACTTTCCCACTCTACTCTAAAATTTTCAACTCCAAAACCTTCGTTAGTTATTGAACCTGATACTCTATGTAGAGTTTGCCAACTACCTCGATCTACTGTCAAATGATAATAACCATTACTATCTTCATTTAATCTCATATCAAATTTGATAGTTGCGAATTCATCCCTATCTTCTGATGAAACTGGGTTTGTACACCCAACTATTAAAAATAGACTAGCTATTATTACGTTTAATACCCTTTTTGTGAGAAACATGGGCTTTTCTCCTTTTCTTTTGCCATTTCTTTTTGGAATCCTTCTTATCTGTATTCTCTTTGATTTGATTCCAAGATTTTTTTACTTTTCTTTTAAATTTTGATTTAGATTGTTCTTCATATGCTTCTTCTTCCAAATCCTCATATTCTATAAAATCAAACTTTGGCATGATTATTCTCCATTATGATCTTACATATAAAAAGCTATACAAGTCAAGCTTTTTTTATTTTCCATAACTCTAACTTATCTAAAAAATTTGTCAATGTATATGAATTTTTATGTTCATCTAGTATTTGAATTGTCTCTAATAACTCTGGTTTGTCATTTATTATTCTACTTAACATCATAAACCCAACTGAAGGATAAAATGTTCCAAAACTTACTTCTCCTAATATATTGGTGTCGTATAAAGCGTCTTCTTCAGTATCATTTTCAAGCAATAAATAATATGTCATTAACGCCTACACTTTTCTCCGTGCCAACGTCTCATATTACCCTTACTGTTTGATGTAAATCCACATACCTCACACGTAAGTAAAGGTTTATTTTGTAAAGTTTCTCTCATCTTATCTTTAGTTTCCTCTTTACAAGATATTCCAACATTCCAACAACCATGCTCTTTTTTATAATTAGCTAAAGCAATAGCTCCATGTTTCATACCCATCAGTGATTTACTCAAATTTTTTCTATGTTCCTCACTTAATTTTTTCCCTAAATGGGATTTAGACAGATTTTTCTTATGTTCCTCACTCATTACATAAGTTCCATTATCTCCACCAATAGTAGAATTATAACCATTTTTATATGTATCATATTCTTTTATAAACTTAATCTCTTGATTATCTAACTCTTTTTCAGTTTTGGTTTCTTTAATAACACTCCAATCAAACATATCTTTACCATATTTACGTAATGCCCTATGAAAGTGTGTTGTCTCATTAGACCTCAAGTGTTGTCCTTTTCGTAAATGTAAAGAGCGTACAGTTTTCCCAATGTAACTTTTATCATTTAACATATTTGTTGCTTTGTATATTATCATCAATTATAAATAGTATGTCATTTTATTAAACTTATATAATCTTTTAAATTCCTCTTTGGTTGATATCCTACTGCAGAAAATGCCAATCCCAAATCACATAATGTTGACCTAACCTCACCTGGCCTCCTATCAATATATTGTCTTGGGTAATCTTTACCAAACATATCAGCTACTTCATTGATTGAATGATTTACACCACTACCTAATTCAATCGTTAATCCCCAACTACTACACCCTGCAGTTAAAACTAATCCATCTACTATATCATCAACATGAGTAAAATCTCTTCTTTGTGCACCATCCCAAGTTATTGTTAATGGTTCTTTATTTTCATATTGTGTTTTAAAAATACCAATAACTGTACAATATCCACCTTCTGTTAATTCATGCGGACCATATACATTATAAAACCTACAAACATTTACATCAACTTCGTATATTTCACTATACATATGGCACAATTTATCACCTTGCCATTTAGTAAAAGTATATGGATTTTTATATGCTCCACCATGAACTGAACTAGAACCTGCATAAATAACCTTAACATTATTTTTACGAGCATACTCTAAAATATGTAATGTACCTAACACATTAGCATTAAATGTTTTTAATGGATTATCAAATGATGGTTGTATTCTTGGTATAGCAGCCAAATGGAATATCACATCATATTCATTATCTCTCCAATATGGATAACTTCCATGATCTACATATATTCCTAGTGTATGTTCACTCGATAAATCAAAATATTGATACTGACAACCTTCTTGATGATTTTCTCTTTTGCCCGTAGAATAGTTATCTACTGACACTACTTCATGCCCATCTTTTAATAATCTCTTTATTAGGTTAGTACCAATAAAACCGGCACCACCTGTTACTAATGTTTTCATTATCCAACACCTTTCCATGTTGCACCTTCTTGTGTATAAAAATGATTAACAGATATATCTGGATCATAATAAATTTCTGTTCCATTCTCTATCATATCATTTGCCCAATATCTATCTTCTTTTCCTGATAAATCTTCATCAAATGGAGAATCAATCAAAGTATATTTATTGTAAAATGCAAATCCATTATGTAAAAAATATCTATCTTCATATTTTGAAAAATAATTTACCTTTGGTGTATCTTTAAAATTTGCCCACATATATCTATGTGATATTTTCTTACCATTCCATATTGGATTTTGTCTACCCCATACTGAAACAAATCCACTATCAAGATTATTTTTAACATCATCAAAATCTAACTTAGTTATCTGACAATGTGAAGACATTACTAACACATAATTATTTGTACAATGTTCCAATCCCAAATTTAATGCTCTTCCTGGAGTATAATCATTTTTAGATAATTTTACTTTTTTTATATTCATAAATTCAAATGAATTTACAATTCTAATTGAATTATCAGTTGATTCATTATCAACTAAAATTATTTCAACGTATCCTAAAAAATCATATACGGATTGAATAGCAAATCCAATATATTTTTCTTCATTTCTACATCTTAATATAACACTAACCATCAAATCTCTCTGTCATTACTTCTCTTGCTTCTTCTTCACATTCTAAATAACCATCACCGTGATTTACATTCATTTCTCTTCTTAACTTAATATAATCAGATAACTC
>CALBXV010000153.1 GCA_937890045.1 uncultured archaeon | reverse complement strand
TGTCTAGTAACATATTTTTAGCATTGGCGTCAACAGCATCTAGACCATTCCATAACATTTTTACAGCTTGATTAAAACCAACCTTACTTCTATCATTATAAAATCCATAACCAAATAGAGTTCTAGCTCTATACATTTGTTCCATAGAAACTAGAACACTGCTGGTTGCCTGTTTCTGTTTTTCAATAGGAACATGATGAGTATATCCTGCTAAGTATCGTCTAAGATAACCTAGCTTAGTCATACCAGATTGTTTCCACGTCATTTTTCCAGGTTTACCAGTTGCACCTGGACCTGGATCTTCAAAGAAATATAAATCAGCAGAGTCATTTAATCTATCCCAAGCGTGTTCTAAGCTTGTAGCTAATTTTCGTGCTCTTTCTCTGACATACTTAGAATCATTTGCTTGTGTTTTATCAAATTTAGCATCAATCTCAGCTAAGAATTGCACGGTATTATCATCCATCTTATGAGAATTAGAAATATTCTTTATCTTTTCAATAACATTAGTTCTTATAGGGGAGTTGGAACCTCCACTAAACATTATATCGAATCTTTTTTGTTGTTCTCCAACAGGACCAACAAGAGTTTGCTGAATCATATAGGTAAGAGCTCTGCTTCTCATACCTGCGGAAGCTTCATCAGTTATTACTGTATTTACATATCCTTGCATTTGTGAATCCATTAAGACTTTCATCTGCTCCTCTCCCATATCCTTTAGTAAATATCTTCCATCTACTTCTGTAATGTTGTTAACAATATTGCTATAGTCTGTTCCTGATTGTAAAAGAGCTCCTTTTCCATTTTTCATTGATTCCCAACTTATATTTTCTTTTAGTTGTCCCATTTGTATTTTTACGGAGTCTCTTTGTGCTGTATTCCACAGCTTTTTTAAATCAGTTTTACTCATCCCACCATAACGCTTGTTTACTTTTTTCTGAGATAGACCATGGTAACTTTGTAAATCATTAATAATTTGTTCTTTGGTGAGTGCAGAGGCGTCTCCTAACGACGAAAGTTGAAGCATTCTTTGGACTAAATCACCATCAAAGTCACCTCCCATTAGCATTAGTTCCATTTGATTAACTGTAACAATTTTATTTATTTCATCAGATTTCATACCTATTTGTCTAAATAATTCATCATGCCATATATAGGAATCTGAAATAGTTTGTATTCCAACATTTTCAAAAGCTGGCATACGCATTAGAAAATCTTGTACTCTTTTTTTACCGGTCATTAATGCTATCCAATTATCCACTTTTCCCTTAAGAATAGCCTTACCTGCCTTATCTGCACCTACATCTGTACCAGTTAACCTGAGAAGTATTTCGTTTAAGTCATCTCCTTGGTGCATTGTCATTAAAGATGCAGCAAATTGTCCAGAAGGCATGATTCTTTCATTTAGTCCCATTCCTTTGACTCCATAAAAATTACCCTTTTGTCCTTCTATACTTCTTAGGATATTTCCAATAGCTTCTTTCGGATTTTGCGGTTTGGATATACCATGTAAAACGTCATCCATGGTTATACCTTTAGTTGCTTCTATAAGCTTATCTAATACTTGGGCCTGTCCCTTTCCTGCTTGTTTTTTTAAAGAACCTAGTGCATCAAGGATTGCATTTGTACCCTCAAATCTAGTTAAAACTTGTTCACTAGCAGCTATTCCTTGATTTCTAATTGTTCCAATAATATTAGAAGCAAGAACTATATTATTAACTGCTTTCCCATACTGAACGCCTCCTGCATAAAATTGATTAGCTTTCCAAGCATGATTATTAATTCCTTCATATACTAAAGCGGTAAGAGGTGCACCTATTTTAGCCATAGAATTTTTTTGATAATCTTCCATAAGCTTAACAAGCCCTGTTTCTCCAATACTTCCGTCTTTAATTTGGGCTGCTAATCTGTGAGTTTCTTCTGAATATGCAGATATTGCGTCAGTAACTTGCATTATACGATTCATTTGAGTTCCTAAAACAAATTCACCTTTTCCTCCGGGTATGGGTTGAGGACCATCTGCTTTAATATAGGGAACAATAATTCCTTCTAGTCTTTCAGCTACATTATCCATTAATCCCCACTGTTTTATCATAAGTTCTATTTGTTGTTTTTCTGATGCACTAGCTGATCGTTCTACTAGGGTATCTCGCATTTCTCTAATCATCATAGCCTTCTGTTTATTTTGAACGTCCCTTACTACTTTTAATACACCCTCGTCTACTTTAGCTTCATTAAATATATTTTCTATATCTGGGAGCTCAAATTTAAATAGAGTGTCTGCTTCGGTTTTAAATAATTTAATCTTGTCAAGATCTGCTTTAGTTACTAATCCTAGTCTTGCATCCGGTCTATTTTCTTTTAGCATTAATTCTATCTCGGTCTTAAGACTATCGGACTTTGCCATAACTTGTTGTATAGTAGCCCAATCCTCATTTATATTAAGCTCCTTAGCAACCTTCATTAATTCAGTTGTTTTAAGAATATCCTTTAATGTAAAAACTTTTTTCCTACCACTATAAGAAGTTTTAGTTGTATCAAAAGTAAAACCTTTTTTCATAGTTAGACTAGCAGCATAATAAGTTTGTAAGGCATTACTTATATTCTTATTAAATTTTCCCATCTTAGGTAAAACTTGTTTAAACAAATTAGTTCTCAAAACGTTATTACCCTCTGTAGCGTTATACATTAACATAACTTGCCACATACTCCATGTTTTCTTTATGGGAGTTCCATATATATCAGTAGCTAGTTTTTGTGGTCCTTTTACATCTGCAATAGTTTCCATTAATGAAAATTCTGATGGAAGTAGGTGAGCCATAGGTTCTGTATAGACTCCTTTTAGTAAGGAATTTACATTTCCTGATTCAAATAATCCATGTTCTTTGAATTTTTCTACGTCTAATTTTGAGAATTCAACAGTTAAAAAGGGATCCCACAGTGCTGTTTCGGTCTTTTGAACAACTCTTCTCATTTCATTTATCATAGCAGCTTGGTCAGTAACTTCCATAGATGCACTCTGTGAGATACGTATTATAGCTTCTTTTTGTTTATTTCTCATTGAGTCATAGACTTGTTTAAGCTGTTTTTCTATGTCACCTCTAGTTAATCTACTTCCTACCTTTTTAGCATATCCATGTATCTCTTCTAGTCTTAAATCTATAAACATTTGTTTAACTTCGGCATGAGTTACTCCACTAAGCTGTAGCATTTTAACTGCTCCCTTAAATAATTGATTATTTGAGTAAGTAATATCGCTGGTGGATTTTACTACAGGTACAATAACTGACGTACCAAAGTCTTTGGACTGTAGTTTTGATATGGGAGCTGATTTTAAATCAAACATAGAATCAAATTCACTATCAGTTATTTCAAATGATTTTATAATTAGATTTTTAATAAGCTGTTTCTGTTTGTTAGGATCTGCAGGATTATTTTTATAAATAATATTTAGTGCTCTTCTCATATGAACTTCCAGCATTTGAGCAACACTAGGTTTTTTTGCTCCTAATACTGTTCCAATACCTTCTCCAAGGAGAAATCCGCTACCAAAACCAATGCTATTTCCTTTAAATAGTTTCAAAGGATCAACTAGTTTAGTAAAACCAGGTGTTTCTATTGGGGTAATATCAAATAAAAAGGTTTCATTATGGTAATCAAATGCTATAGATTTTAATACAGCAGCTTGTTTAATAGGATTCTTAACATGATATTTAGCTCCTGTACCAGTCATATATTTATTTTCTTTGAGTCTTCTACTAGCATCCCATACTGGGGAGGCAACCCCATTGACTTCCATTAAATTTGTATTAGGACCTAGTATATTTTGAGCACCAATATCAAAGTCTGTAATAGTTCGGGGTCCTATTAAATCTAGCTGTAATATCCCAGATCCCTTAGATGCTTCTACAAATTCTTTTAAAGTTAATCCAGGATGGGTTGCTTCCACAGATTCAATTATAGCAGAATTAACTCCATTTTTTCTAAGCCAACCTGCTAGAGTTAATTTTTTAGATGTTACTCCTACTAACTCGTCTTCTGCTGTTTGTAGTAAGCCTTTAGCAAAAGGAGCATATATCTCTAAAGTTTGGCCTGCCCCTCCCGCCGGTAGATGTCTAAATGCATCTTTAAATTTTGGACTCATTATGGCAGTGTCTTCTCCCGTTAATGAGTTATTACTAGGAAGATAATATGCCATCATCTGAAGTCGTGATTTAGGAGTAACGCCTAGTCGTCCTCCCAGCATTTGCTCCATTAAAAACTCTTTAGTAATGGCTGCTCTTGTAGCAGTCATCCACATAGAGAATCCAGTATCAGTTTGGGCTAAATCACTAAGAGAGTGTTCTAATACTGGGAATAGAGATTTGGATGCACTATTTCTGGCAGCAGATACTTCAATTCCAGGGGCAGTAAGTAAAGCTTTCTGTGTTAGAACCTGATAAGCTTGTTTTTGGAGATTCATTTTGTGTCCAAATGGTAAATAATTTTCTGGACCAAATAGGGCTCCTCGACCTGCTCTTGCTTGATCTGGACTAAAGGCAAATAAATGAGATCTTAGTAGAGTTCCATCAGGAGCTCTTCCTGTGGGATCTAATTCATATAATTCAGATTGTTGTACAATCTCTAAAGGTTGGGACCACGCAAATCTTCTTCCCTCAACAATCTCCTCAGAAAGGGTTCCAATCTTCATCATCTTTGCATAAAGAGCTGGATTATAGTTTCTAATATTTTCTGTTTTCCAGTGTAAAAGATCTCTAAGTATTATATCAGTTCTAGTATCAAAACCGGGATCATGGTGTCCCCCTTCTCCAAATGTATAGACTACATTTCTCCAATCTTCTTGTATCCATCGTTTTATAGATCCTCTAACATTAGAAGGTAGATCATCAATCATATGTTTAATACTTCTTGTTATTTTTCCTCCAGATCCTTTCACAGCATCTGATAATTGTTTAGACCAAGTTCTTTTATCTAATTTTCTAGATACAACTTTTTGAGATGCCTCTTCCATCAGACTATCAAATAAGCTGGTTAAACTCAAAGCTGTTTTTTCGTGAGATCCTACTTGCAATAAGCGCCCCCATGCATAAGTATCAATAACTTTACCTTTAGCTAAAAGAGTTTCTGGAGTTGTATCAAGTACGAGTCTTTCTATCACTCTTTTTTCTGAATCCAGTAATTTATCAATTCCGTCTTGTGCTGCTCTAAGAACTCGTTTAGCACTTCTATTTACTATTGCTAGATCTGCAGTTCCAATATTATGGCCAAGCCAAGTTACTTCTCTATCTAAAGAGTCTGCTCCGTATAGATCTTTTGCAAATGTTAACATAGATCGTTTCTCGTTATAAAATATGATATTCTCGACTTTTCCGGTTCTTGGATTTCTACTTCGTAGTGTAACCATATCAACACCTTTATCTGAGAATTCTTTCTGAGCTTCTTTAAATCTGTTATCTAACCAATCAAACCATTTAGTAAAACCATCGGCTCCTGGAGAATCTCCGGGTTGTTGTTTTTGGGACATAAATTTTGCAACGTTATCTCTTATATCAGACCAATTATCTGGAACAATATAATGATTTATAATATTCTCTTTGGCTCCTGATCCTTTCTTGAGAACATAATTCATCCAAAACATTCTGGTACGTGGATCTCTAACCATTCTGCTACTACCAGCTAAGGTAGTATAGGGAGAACTAAATTCTAAATCGAACGCAACCAGAGTGGATTCTGTTTTACTGATACTTCTATCTGCTAATATAGATTTTCTACCAAGGGCATGCGTAGAATAGTAATAGGAAGATTTTTGTCCAGCAAGAACAGCAAATTCTTCAGAAACAACCTTCATTCCTCGTATACGATCCTGTACGTGTCCCGTAGCAGTTCCTGCAAGATTCGTATACTGATCTGTCATACTTCTTATTGATCTTTCGGCAACCTTAGCTTTCCATCCAGATTCTATAAGATCATTAATTATTTTTTCGGATCGGATAGACATCTCATCAATTTGAGCAATACCTATAGTACTTACATTATGAATAGATGGAGTAACCCCTGAGGATAATAAAAGAGCCGAATTATATAGTCTTGAGAAGGAACTGGTAGAGAACTGGCCGAAACGTTCTAAAGGTATACTATGTTTTAAGGTAGTTTTTCCTGGAATTTTAATCTTTAGAATAGCTCGTTGATGTGCTAAATTTCCATGAAGATCAGTTTTTAATTCCATACTTACATCTAGACCCTTTATCATCTCTGAATATCCAGTAACAGACATTTTTTCATCCACTGCTTTTGCTAAAATGACTAGTTGTCTTTTTGCCGTTTCATTTCCGTTAGCTGCTCTTGAGACTAATCTAGCATGGCTTACTTTTATTTCTTTTATTTTACTATCAAAAGCTGATAACATCTTTGCTAATCTATCAGAATATTTGGTTGTTCCGTAAGCTGCTTTATATAGAGCTCCTTGTCCTGTTGATTCAAAGACACTTTTATATAATCTTTCTCTTCCTTTTAATCTAGCTGAAAATGTTTTTATATCTCCAATTCTTTTTCTATCTGCCATAGATAGTCCAATTTCATAATTAGATATAGAATTTTTTATTATACCTGCTAATTCTCTTTCTCCTTTTGCCATATCGGCTGTAATTATAGCTTTACCAGGATCTCCTAATTTTTTTCCAGTTACATTTTCATATAAGTCTTTAGCATTCCATTGAAGCTGTGATCGAATTAGTAATGGTTGATCTAAAGCATCTCTTACTATTTGTTCTATTTTTCCTAGTAATAATCTATCTCCTATTATTTTTCCTTTACCACCAATCACAGTTCCACTTGGAAGGTTTGACCCTGCATTTGAATAGTCTGCAGATATTTCGGTATAAACATCTCTAACTGCATTAAGATATTTTGGGTCTGCTTCATTTTTAATGAAGTCTAATATTTCTTTATCACTACCAAAAGCTTTAAGTGGAGATAGAGGTCTATCAGAATTTACTAAACTGTGGTGGTATATTGCTGAATCAACCAGTTCTATTGCTTGTCTAAATCTGTTCCATCTATCTATATGAGTTAATTCTTTCCATGCCAAGGACGATTCTTCTTTAGTTTGTTTAACAATATCTGATAGTTTGGTTAATCTTGCGGCTTCGGCAAAAGCTGCTTGTCTACGGCCTTTAATTTCATCAATAATGGCTTTTTTATCTTTTCCAAACAGAGCTTCTTCTCTAGAGTCTACGCCCATTCGAAGATTAAACATGTTATCAATATCATCAGTTAAAGCCACTATAGTAGGCGTTAGTTCAGAAACTCCAAAACCTTGTGCTGTCTTTAGTTTATGCAGAGCCTCTTCTAATGCTGCTATTTGTTGTTTATATGTAAAGCCTGTTCCCCATGTGACTCCAGGTTGGTGTTGTAAAATATTTCCTTCTGTTCTTAAAATATTCAGGGTGTCTGGATCCCTAATCCATTTGTTCCAAATTTTATTTCTTTTTCTAGAAAGTAGTTTAAGTTCTGAGTCTGCTTTTGCACTATCTCCAGTTAATTCATTAAGGCGCTGATCGTAGGTAGGATCAATCCACCATACTTTTTTATTTGGATCATGTGGGGCGCTTGCCCATCCTCCTTTAGGCGCTAGACCTTTAGATCTCATTTGTTCGTGTAAATTTCCTAGCCATTCCTGGGAATAAGTAGTTTTCTGTGCTGCGCTTGCTTTTTTCCAAGTATCTTCAGCATTAATTACCCAGTCTTGTTGCATACTCTTTAGAACTTTAATATTATTGTAAGGATCTATTATATCAGAGGGTAGTTGTCCTAAGAGAGGAACTAGATTATCAGGAACAAAGTCACTTGGATCAATTGGAGCCTGTAGAAGCGCCCCCAAATTCTTTTGGTAAACAGATAGAGCATTCTCATAGCTTTGTGTTATTCTATTAGCAAAATAAGAGTGTCTTCTAATATCAGGAAATGTAAGTTTACTAACTCTTTCTGCGTGCGATATCAAATTAGGAATATCTGATCCAATATTTTTACCTGA
>CALBXV010000152.1 GCA_937890045.1 uncultured archaeon | reverse complement strand
GGTGGTGGTGGTGGTGGTAATGGTGGGGGCGGTGGAGGTGCTGGTGGTTATAGGACTAGCGCCGCCTATGCCATTGAAATAGGTGTAGATATTGCCGTTGTTGCGGGTTCTGGCGCGAACCAATTTGGAACTATAACCTCATCTAGTGGTGGTAGTGGCGGTGGTTATTATTCTGAAGGCGGCGCTGGAGGTTCCGGCGGTGGTGGAGCAAGTCATAATGATGGTGGCGCTGGAAACTCTGGTGGTTACACTCCCGTTGAAGGTTATGCTGGTTCCACCTCTGGGTGGACTATGACAGGTGGCGGTGGGGGCGGCGCTTCGGAAGTTGGTACTGCTGGCGCTGCGAATGGCGGTGATGGTGGTGATGGAGTATCCAATTCTATAACTGGAAGTGCCACGTGGTATGCTGGCGGAGGGGGTGGCGGTAAGCACAGAGCAAGCGGTAGTGGTGGCGCTGGCGGTAATGGTGGCGGCGCTAGAGGTGGAAATTACGGAGAAAATGGGGCCGCTCCATCTGGTACCGCTAATACTGGCGGTGGTGGAGGAGGTGGTGGGGGTACAGAATATGTAGCTTCCGGCACTGGAGGTTCAGGCGGAACAGGTATTGTTATAATCGCATACCCGGATTCATACGATGATCTTACGGCTGTAGGTGCTGGTCTTACCTCTAATGGTTCAACAGGAAATACCACGTCAGATACATCATCCAGATCAGGTTATAAAATTTACAAATTTACCGCTGGTAGCGGTAACATTCAATTTTAGGGGCGCAATATGAAGTATGTAAAAGGTAATGTTTTTCCATATACGGAAGGACAATTAAGAAAGGATAATCCAAATACCTCTTTTCCCCAAAATGCCCTTGCAAATGAAAATGTAAGGACAGATTATGGTGTAGAGGAAGTTTCTGAAACAGCTATCCCAGTTAAAAAGGGGTATAAAGCCGTACAAGGAGAGATTGGTATTGCTGACGGTAAGAAGGTTGAAACATGGGATTTGGTTGTAAAAGAAGTGGGGGAGCTTAATCCAGATGAAATCACAACGGTAGAAATTGATCCTCCTGAAGCACACTTTTATAAAGAAGGTATACCTGAGTTTGTTGATGAGGAGTGGAGACAAACGTGGGTGTATACTCAGTTATCTGGTATTGAGGCCAGACGATCTGTTTACGGCGATCCCGCAGAACAGATTGAGTTTATAACTGAGAATGGTTTGGAAGCATGGCAAGCTAAAGTTGCAGATATAAAAGGGAGGTATCCAAAATAAAACCAACAAAGGAGTTTACTACTACAGAGGGGCGAAAAATTTCTGTATATGATAATGTTTTAGGCCACTCTAACAGACAAACATTACTTTTTTTCCTTACTAATTCTTTTTTTAAGCCGGTTGGGATAGATGTTCCTGAAGAGAATTTTAAGCAGCATACTTCAATGATGTCTTGTTATAGTAGAGAAGATTTGAAGAAGTCTAAATTTTTAGACTATCTGCCCGAAGAGATAAAGGAAGAATATTCAGATAATCTTGATATAGGAAGCCTAGAAAATTGTAACCTTAATATGGTTACACCTTCTGATAGGTTTCATGTTCATACAGATTCTAGTGATGGCGCTAAACTTACTTTATTGTATTATCCTACGTCTAATTGGGATGTTGAGTTTGGTGGAGATACCATTTTTTTAGATAGCACAGGGAAGGATATAGAGTTTTATAGCCAGTACAAAACAGATAGGTTGGCTATATTTGATCCCAGTATTCCTCATCTAATAAGGCCATCTACTTGGTTAGCGCCGTATTGCAGGCTGTCATTAGCAACGAAGTTTTTATAATTATGAATATAACGAATGATATAAAAATTATAGGTGGGGGGACGGCTGGATGGATGGCAGCGGCTACCCTTATAAGTCAATTTCCTAACAAAGAAGTAACTCTTATAGAAAGCCCTAACATATCAACTGTTGGTGTGGGGGAAAGCACTATAGGCCAGATTAATGACTGGTTAGCGCTATTAGGTATACAAGATGCAGATTTTATGCCTCATTGCGATGCTAGTTATAAGTTAAGTATAGGGTTTGAAAATTTTTATCGGAAGGACTCAGGAAAGTTCCAGTATCCATTTGGTAGACCATACACAGAAAATAATAAATCTGAATTAAACGATTGGTACTTTAAGAAATTCCTGTATCCAGATACCCCAGTTTCAGATTATGCGGAATGTTTGTTCCCCCAGATGGCCTTGGTAACTCAGAATAAAATCCACAAGAATCTCGATGGTAGACTTCCTGACTTTAATTTCCATCAAGATGTAGCCTATCACTTTGACGCAACTAAATTTTCATTATGGCTACGAGATTACTACTGCTTGCCAAGAGGTGTTAATCACGTTTTAGCAGAAGTCAAGGATGTTAAATTAAACGATGATGTTGGTGTTGAATACGTTACACTGGATGATGGTAGTAAGGTAACAGCAGACCTCTTTCTTGATTGTACTGGATTTAAGGCTCTTCTAATAGATAAGGTATTAAAGGAACCATTCGAGTCTTTTGAAGATGTGCTTCCAAATAACTCTGCGTGGGCTACTGCAATACCCTACAGAGATAAAGAGAAAGAATTAGTTGGCTATACTAATTGTACAGCTATAGATAATGGTTGGGTATGGAATATACCTCTTTGGTCTAGGATTGGAAGTGGTTATGTTTATTCAGATAAGTACGTTTCAGATAATGATGCTTTATTAGAATTTCAAAAACATATCGGTCATGGTGAGGAATTAGACTATAGAAATATAAAGATGCGTACAGGAACCCATAGAAGGACATGGGTAAAAAATGTATGCGCTATAGGATTATCGTCTGGATTTATTGAGCCTCTGGAGTCAGGAGGCCTATATACGATGCATGAATTCTTACTGCGTTTGGTAAGAACCCTTCAACGAGATCATGTATCACAGTGGGATAGGGATGTTTATAATTCGGCAACTAAAACTCTATTAACAGAGTTTAAAGAGTTTGTAGCTATGCACTTTGCATTATCGCATAGGGATGATACCGAATATTGGCGCGATGTAATGAATAAGCAATACAGTGATAATTTGGTGAATATGCACCCGTCCTTTGTTAATGGTTATGTTTCAGCAGTATTCGGTAAAATGCGTGATTATCGCTTTAATTCAGACGGGGGGTTACATTGCATTGCTACTGGCATGAATTGGTTTCCCACGGACTTTCCGACTATGCAATCCTTAAATTACAATTCGCGTGAGAAATGTCAACTGCCGTTAGGAAATGATGTAGCTTCTTGGGAAATGTATTGGAAATCTGCTATAGATAATTTGAATAATAGAAAACAACATTGGAGGGATAGCGTTAAAGATGCTCCACTTCTTTTGGATATGTTAAAGGATATACATAAGGGTGAATAATGGCAATAACAACATGGGCGGCTACAACAGGAGATTGGGACGATAGTAAGTTTTCTCGCGCATGGGATGGTCCGGGAATGTCTCCAGCAAAAGGAGATTTAACATTAAGTTCTTCTGTTCCTGTCGGTGGTATTGAGTATTTTATATCTCCCGGTGTTGCTAACCTTGAAATAGTACAGTCCTATGAGTGGGACCAACTAACAAGTTCTTGGGTAGATACAGTAGGTGATTGGAGTTCTGGGCCAGTTCCTCAGGTTGCCGTTGGAACAGGAATATCTCCAGATAAAGCTGATTTAACATTCACTGCATATTCCCCCCAAAGTGGGATTATGTATGATTTCAGGATAACCGCTCCCACTCTTACATTAACAGGCCAGTTACCAGTAGATGGTACAGGATTTGTTATATCTCCAGACAATGCCACTCTTACTATTCTTCAAACGTACACATGGGATAATTATGGAGGAACATGGGCGGCTTCTTCTGATGCTTGGGATGTTACTCCGTTTGTACCATCCGCTGTGGAGACAGGGCAGAATCAACCAGACGCTGGTTCATTAACTTTAACTGGCACAGCACCCGACAGAACTATACAGAAGTTGTGGTATGTTCCTGTAGGAAGTTTGGCCGTAACAGGGTTTGTTCCTACGTTTTCTAGAGGACATATTTTTATTCCAGATAATGCTAGTCTTTCAGGATTTGGAACTACATCTTGGGCAGATGCCTCTGGAGATTGGGCTAGTAGTTCAGACACTTGGGGAACTGGAACCCTTACGCCTGTTGTTGGAGTTACTTATATATTCTCAATAGATTCAGCAGGTAATCTTGTTTTTACCCCATATGAGCCGGGATGGCCTCTAGTTAGTGATCCTACTTATATCTCAGAAATAATAATGTCATGACCAGAAAGAAAGATGTAACT
>CALBXV010000151.1 GCA_937890045.1 uncultured archaeon | reverse complement strand
AAACGAGAACCTGCAGCAATCACAGCAGACACATATATAACATCTCAGGCACAAAAGACAGCCGCACAAGGTGGAGCAGAACCATATACTCATGTAGGAGGAGTAGTCGGATTTACAGGTAGAGGTAGAAACATTACTTCTGCAACTGATCCATCAGAAACTTATGATTCAGAAATGAAACAGAGAAAAGTTACTCTTGTATCATCTCCGTTATATACTTCATCAGCAACACAACGAGGTAGATCATTGTCTGCTTCTAATAATACTAAGACACCATTCAATCAGAAGGGTGCAAGAACAGAAGGAACAAACACAATAATAGCAGGAGATACTTCTCCACCATATCTGGCTATTAATGGAACAGCACTACGAATAGATGATATTAAAAATAGTGTAAGTGAATTACCAGGTGATTCTAGTGTTACAATTCCACTTAATGCAAATGGCTCATCTAGACAAGGTGTAAATATGTCTAAAGGTGTTAATTGGGGATATAGACCGGCAGGACAGAAACTATATGAATCAACTAATTTTGTTTCAGAAAGATTAATTTTTGAAGATGAAGATAATATGGTTCCAGAAGATCATCATGGTAGTATTATTGGAGAATATTTTGGTAGAGATGGTATTGTCTTACTAGAAGATGGTACTGAAATGTTGTTTGAAACAGAAACAACACCAGAGGACACACATTATTTTGTGTCTGAAGAATCAACTCAAATTGCATCATACAATTTAGTTGGTGACAACAACGATAGAATTATTGATGAAACAAGCAGTAAACCTATCATACTAGAAGAAGCACTTATGGCTGGTCAGAAAGAATCTAATCAATCTGGACCAAGTATAGGTGATTTAAGGAATATCATGTTTAGTGAGAACTATACAATAATGCAGAAAGTTCAACAAGAAGGAAACACAGATGACATTATGTTAGAGACTGGAGAGCATCTCATGGTCGAGTCACTTTCAGAAGGACTTAGGATTAGTGACATAAGTAATATATATCCGAACAGATTAGTAAGTAATCTTGAAAGAGAATTGGGTAGAAAGACAAATTTTAATCATTCTGCTGTAGTTCAAACAGGATAAATGATATAAATAACTATTAACAATTAATTAAATTAAGGGTAAAACAATGGCAGCAATAATAACTGAAAAATTTCGTTTGAACAATGCTAAGCAATTTGTTGAAGATATAACTCAGACTAGTTCTGGTTCATATACTTTTATCGGCAGAGGGCATTCATGGACAGACGATTCAACACCGCCAACTCCCGTAGACAGTCCTAATGACGAATTTGATGCATATCGTAATATGGTGGCGTTGAAAAAGATATCACCTTCAGATGTATCGCATGCGATTGTAAGACGAGATTGGACGAGTGGAACAACCTATGACGAATATCGTCATAACTATTCGGCATCTAATACAGCAACAGGTGGAGCCACAACTTTGTGGGATTCACTTTATTATGTTGTAACAGATGACTATAACGTATATAAATGTATATCTAACGGAACTGGAATTACAGGCGGAACTGCGGCCGCGGCATCAACACAAAAACCAGATCATACAGATACTGCATTAGATGTAGAATCAGATGGATATGTATGGAAATATATGTATTCTATCCCTGCATCAGATGTGATTAAATTTGTTACTAATGATTTCATGCCTGTTAAAACACTAGGAGCGAAATTAGCAGTAGCTGGTGGAGTTGATACAGGTTCACAAGATGGTAGATTAGGAGATGCTTCTACTGATGATGGTTCAGCACAATGGGATGTTGAAAACGCAGCAGTTGACGGATCTATAATCAAAGCACGAGTTCGTGCAGCAGGTAGTGGATACACAGCATCAACAACAACAAATAGTATAGCAATTCGTGGCGATGGAGCAAGTGGTGTATGTAGTGTTGTAACAAGTGGTTCTGGAACAGTAAGTACTGTAACAATCACAACTGCAGGAACAGGATATACATATGCTTATATAGCAAATAATGATATTCCTGGTTTTGATAACGACAATCAACCAGCAGATGGTACAAATGCTTCAGCAAATATAGAATTTATAATTGGTCCAAAACACGGTCATGGTGCAGATCCAATAGAAGAATTAGGTGGTAACTATGTTATTCTTAATTCTAGATTAGAGTATGCAGAAGGTTCAGGAGATTTCCCAACTGATAACGATTTTAGACAAATCGGAGTTGTTGTAAATCCAACTGATACTAATAATGCTTTGATCACAGCAGCAACAGCTAAAGCCTATAAGACAATGACATTTCAATCAGGTTCATTTGTAGCACCGACTGTAGATACACTTGTTAGAAACGCAAATCCAGAAACAAAAACTACGGCAGTAGGAGTAGTTGTATCAGTAGATTCAACAAATAGAATAATTTCTTTCTTACCATATCCTAATGAAGCTGGTAATTTTGTTGCATTTGCAAACGGAAATAGTATTTTTTCTGCAAGTAGCACAGCACATGGTACATTAAATGCAGCTAGTGCAATTGCAGCAGAAGAAGTATTAAGACATTCAGGAGACATAATCTATTTAGAAAATAGAGGTGCAGTTTCAAGAGCGTCTGATCAGATTGAAGATATCAAACTTATAGTCGAAATGTAAGGTAAATAAATGGCGCAGAATACAGATTTAAATGTATCGCCCTATTATGATGATTATGATGAAACAAAGGATTTTCACAGAATTCTATTTCGTCCATCTAATGCGATACAGGCAAGAGAACTAACTCAGTTACAGACGATACTACAGAATCAAACTGAAAAGTTTGGTAATCATGTATTTAAAGAGGGTTCGCTTGTTATGGGCGGAACCGTAACAGTTAATAAAGAATATTATGCTGTTAAGATGATTGACGGCAATCCTAATGGATCAGGTGAGTCTGCAGCTGAAACATATAGAGCAGCAGCCGTTGGTAAATTTTATCGAGGTAAAGTATCTGAAGTAGTTGGAAAATGTATTAATACTGCAGCAGCTACTAGTGATGGTGACCCACTAACTCTATTTTTCAATATTCTACAATCTGGTAATCCTTCTGGAACAACTTTCTACAGCACATTTGAAGATAATGAAGAAATTGAAGAAGTATCAGTAAATGCATCTGGCGTATATTCAAACGCCAGTAATTCAAATAACGAATTCAGAGCAATCACATTAAATGCAACAGCTACAGGTTCAGCTGCCACAGTTCGTAGTGGTATCTTTTATACAAGGGGTTTCTTTGTAAGATGTCCTGAACAAACTGTCATATTAGACAAATATTCAAACACTCCAACATATAGAGTTGGATTACAGATTGAAGAATCTCTTTTATCTTCAGAAGATGATGCATCTTTATTAGATAATGCTACAGGAACATCTAATGAAAATGCTCCTGGAGCTAATAGATTAAAGATTGCTTTAACATTCGCGAAGAAGGCTGTGGGTGGAACTCAAGACGTTGATAATTTTATTGAGTTATCAAGAGTAGAAGCTGGAATTATTACTAAACAAAAAGATATTTCAGCGTATAATGTATTAGAAAGAACACTAGCGAGAAGAACTTTTGATGAAAGTGGAGATTATGTTACTAAACCTTTTGAAGTACAGTTAAGACAACATTTAAATTCTAGAACTAATAATGGAGTTTATCTTTCTACAAATACTGTAACTCCCGGCGACAAAACTAAATTTGTTGCTGTTGTATCACCAGGTAAAGCTTATGTCAAGGGCTTTGAAATTGATAAACCTTCTCAAAATTTAATTACTATTTTAAAAGCAAGGACTACTGAAGACGCAGGTGCGTTAGCCATTCCTTTTGA
Source organism: uncultured archaeon (assembly GCA_937890045.1). The sequence continues at coordinate 246 of CALBXV010000151.1, read as the reverse complement.
AATAGGTAATTATTATAATGTTAATAATGTATATGGTCAACCAGATTTTGGAACAGGTGATTCAGATATTACAGCCTTTGGGCCTGTAGAATTAACTGATACTGTATCATCTACTGCTGGTACTAAAGCAGGGACAACAATAGGAAGAGCACGAGTAAGATATTTTAATTGTGTAACTCCTACAGTAGGCTCAGGAGTCCATACATCGGCATCAGTGCACAGAATACACTTGTTTGATGTTCGTAT
>CALBXV010000150.1 GCA_937890045.1 uncultured archaeon | reverse complement strand
TGGTGGTTCGGTCTTGACCAATGCTTCTTATGGAACATCTGGATCTACTTTGGGTGGTGGCTTGTTTGATGCTGCTGAACAACTGGATGAAAATAATGTTCCTGAAAATGACAGGTATATGTATGTACGTCCTGCCCAGTATTATCTAATGGCAGAAACTACTAGTCTAATCAATCGTGATTGGGGTGGAAGGGGAGTATATGCAGAAGGTGAAGTACTGAAGGTAGCTGGTATTCATATTGTGAAAACCAACAATCTTCCTATTACTAATATCAGTGATTCTACTGGGGTTACAACTCACGAAGCTGACTTTTCTACGACTAAAGCATTGGTTATGCATAAATCGTCAGTAGCTACTGTTAAATTGTTGAACCTGGCAGTTGAAACTGAATACGACATTAGACTTCAAGGTTGGTGGATTGTGGCTAAGTATGCTATGGGCCACGGATTTATCCGTCCTGAAGGCTGTGTTGAATTTAAAACCTCTTAAGGAAAGGATATTATACTATGACTGATATTGCTAATATCCAATCCTTAGCTACGGCTGCTAATACAGTTACTAATGTAGCTCTTGTTCAGCCTTATGCTGATAATGCTACTATTGGTACGTCTTTCGAGACGATTTCTAATACTGATGCAGATCAGGTGCTTCCTGTTATTGCTGGTGCAGACCTTGATGTAGTCTCTGCTAGTGCAGCAGATGATGATGGTTCTACTGGAGCTACTGCTGTTAGGGTAACGTATCTCGATGAGGAGTTTAATCAGTATACTGAAGATGTTACTATGAATGGTACATCTGAACAGGAAATGACTGAGCAGAATATCTCCTTTATCCAGAAGGCTGAAGTTATTTCTTCTGGTACTGGTTTGAAGGCTGCTGGTACTATTACCGTTGCTGATGTAACTGGTGGTGGTGTTCATGCAATTATTATTACTGGTCAAAAAGAGTCAGGTAACTGTACTTGGAAAATTCCTGCCGGTCATACTGGCTACATTCATGGCTTCTGGTATGATGTAGATGCTGTGGCTGCTGGTCAAGGCACGGCTGAGATTGCTCTTCAGGTGGCTCATGCTGAGTCTTCTGGTACAGCTAACTCAGAGACATGGCGAACTATTGCTAAAGTAACAGTAGTAGAGAACGACAATGATGTAGTTGCTGCTACTGGTGGTAATGCTAACAATACAGGTTCCTTCTCATTTCCAGGGAATGTTCCTTTTGTTGTTCCTGCTAAGGCTATGGTAAGACTAGCTGGTAAAGCTCATTCTACTGCTGTAGCTGCTACTTGTGGGTTCAGTATGTCGGTACAGGGCTCAGGTTCTGGTACGACTGTAACTGAGAGCTAATCTTTCGGGGAGTCTAAGGTAACTCTTAGGCTCCTCGTTTTTTTTTTTGGAGATTTTAGAATGACGGATACATCACGCACAGTTAGTGATTTAACCACCAACTTGTTTCAGGACGGTCAGGCAGCAGGTTCAATCACACCTCAAGACTTGCGTGACCTCATTGAAACTTGTCAGACGAAACAAGGAAGTATGTACGTTTCTTCTGCTGCAAGTACAACTATAAGTGTAGCTGGAACTTATGTTGAGGGAACGGCTGGAACATGGACTCTTAGCACAGCTCCTGCAGCAAATGAGTTTGATGAAAATACTGATGGTAGACTAAGATATACTGGTACACCTACAATTAATTGTCTATTTTTAGCTTCAGCTTCATTAGAAATTGATACTGCTATTGTTGATAAAGAGTTTGGATTAGCTATACATAAAAATGGTACGTTGATTACAGGAACAAAAATAGTAGGATTCTCTCCTGCAACCACAGTTAATTCAGTTAGTCTTACTACATTTGGATATGCTTCAATGGCTACTAATGATTATGTTTCTATTTTTGTTGCTAATATAGATAGTACTGATAATTTAACTATTAGAAACGCTCAAGTAATGGGCATGGGATTGACTACTTAAAATGTCACATTTTTCTACAGTACCCATAACTGAACTGGAAGCAGTTAATATGCTTCTGGCTGCAGTAGGTGAATCGGCTGTTTCAAGTCTAGAAACAGCTACTACTGTAGATGTAACTCAAGCTAAAAACCTGTTATCTAATATCAGTAGAGAAGTACAGCAGAAAGGCTGGCATTTTAATACTGAGTGGGATGTAGTTTTATCGTTAGACTCTAATAGTCGTATCCCATTGGGGACCTCAATTTTATCTGTATATTCTTCTTCTAAATTAACTACAATTAGAGGAAGAGAGGGTTCTCCATTCTTGTATGATCTGGATAATAATACCTTTACTTGGACTACATCTATTAATGATGCTGTTACTATTACCCTATTAGATTTTGAAGATATACCTCAAACTGCAAGACAGTATATTACTGCAAAAGCATCTAGAATATTCCAAGAGGAAATTATAGGACAAGTTGCTGCTGAAACAGTTAATAGACAAGAAGAAGCTGAGGCTTATGCAGATTTACTAGATGATGAGGGAGAACGTTCAGGATTTAATGTTGGGTATGGTACTATGGATATGTATAATACCACAAAGTTATATAGGAAACTTTGGTAAATGGCACTAATCGCTGAGCAAATCAGTAACTTAATAAATGGGGTTTCTCAACAACCCCCTGCATTAAGGCTGGCTTCTCAGGCAGCAATACAAGAAAACGGTTTGTCTACTATAGCTGAGGGATTAAAAAAAAGACCTCCACTAGAATATGTAGCCAAGTTAAATAATAAAACCGATACAGATGCTCATATCCACTTTATTAATAGAGATCAAGATGAACGCTATATTGTCCAAATAACCTCAGATCAGTTTAGTACTGATTTCAGCTCAGATTTTTCAGGAACTGAGATGGAAGTTTGGGATTTAGATGGAACATCAAAGAGTGTTTCAGGGGCTACAGGAGACGTATTAACTTATATTACTACTGCTGATGCTAGGGATAACCTGAAATTATTTACAGTAGCAGACTATACTTTTCTTTTAAATAAAAACACTAGTGTAGCAAAGTCTACTACAACATCAGACGATAGAAATCCAGAAGGAATAGTTTTTCTTAAACAAGCTACTTCTGCATCAACTATGTATGTTTATGTTGATGGAACGCTACGATCTACAGTTACTTCTAGTGCGGATGCTGCAACTCAATTAGACGATATTTATAATGATCTTAATGGTAGTATAGGTTCTGGTGGATCAGGTGATTTTGCTGTCACTAAGTTTGGTAGTTCTAATGTTCACTTAACTAGAACTAATGGAGCTGATTTTACGCTTCATGCCCAAGCACCTGAAGATAACTTAATAGCAATTAAAGAGGGTGTAGTAGATTTTACTGAGCTTCCTTCTAGGACTAAAGATGGTTTTATCATTAAAATTACCGGAAGTCCTAACTCTGGAACTGATGATTACTGGATTAAACATAATAATCAGGCAGATGAAGATGTAGGTGAGTGGGTAGAAACTGTAGAACCAGGATTAGATAATAGTTTAGATGCAAGCACAATGCCTATTCAGTTTATTAGAACATCTGAAGATCCTTGGGATGCTGCCTTTGCTGCTGATTTTGGTGAAACCTTATTTTCCCTCTCTCAAATTACATGGACAGACAGAGTTGCTGGAGACACTACTACAGCTCCAGACCCCTCATTCATATCAGAAAAGTTAAACGATATTTTCTTCCACAAGAATAGATTTGGTTTCTTAGCAGGAGAAAACATTATTCTTTCTGAGCTTGGAGAGTTCTTTAATTTCTATAATACAACCGCAACAGATGTATTAGATACAGACATGATTGACTTGGCTGCCCCAAGTAATCAAGTAAGTATCTTAAACCAAGCTATAGCATTTAACGAAGACTTATATTTATTCAGTGATTTCTCTCAATTTAAACTGACTGAATTTGCTGCTGGTGGTTTAACTCCTACCAATGCCAAGCTGTCTCTTATTACAGAGTATAAAAACGATAAATCTGTTACTCCTGTACTCAATGGACGTAAGCTTTACTTCTCTGAAGAGGTAGACGGATTTTCTAGTATTAGAGAATTTGGTATAATTGAAGATTTACAAGAAGAAACAGCAGAAGAAATCACAAGTCATATTCCCAGTTATATTAAGGGAAAGATTTTTGATATGAGTCCAGCAAGTGATCTCTTATTTGTTCTCTCAGATGAAAACTTAAATGAAATTTTTATTTACAAGATGTTGTTTGAGAGAGGAACTAAGAAATTAAGCTCGTGGTCTAAGTGGAAGTTTAAAGATGAAGAAAAAGTAATAGGAATTAAGGTTATAGACCATATAGTTTATCTGATTATTGTAAGACCTGATGGTACTTATCTAGATAAGATGAGTTTACAGGATGCTAAACTTGTAAACTTAACTGAAAGTTCTACTCAGTTGTCTTTTAAACCACACTTAGACAGACTAACAGAAGTCACTGGTACATATAGTTCAGGATCTGATCTTACCTCTTGGACCATACCCTATCCTGATGACTTTGGTTCTACTTTCAGAGTTGTTTTTGGTCCTGCTTTTGAAGGGAAAGAAGGTGACATTGTTCAGGGGCTTTCTCAGACAACTCCTACAACCCTTACAGCTACTGGAGATCACTCAGCTAACTCATGTTTCATTGGTAAGGAATACCGGTTTCTCTATGAGTTTACTGAGCCTACGATTAAGACTGAAGTACAGGGGAGACTGAGTTCCCTTACAGGTGGTACACTAAAGATTCGTAAGTTTAATATAAACTACTTTAATACTGGATACTTTAAACTTCAAGTAACAGCTCCAGGAAGAGATGCTTTTAGTTATATTTATACAGGCAGGATCTTAGGGTCTTCTCTGAATAAGATTGGTACGATCCCATTTGAAACAGGGAACTTTCAACGACTCATATTAGCTGGAGCTGAAGATTTAAAGATAGAACTTATATCTAACTCATATCTTCCTTGTGCTTTTACTGGAGCTGATTGGGAAGGTAACTATGTAACTCGAACTATCTCTGCTAGAACATCTGGGCGTTAACATGAAGCCCTATCATAGAGATAGCAAGCTACATGATGTCTGTGAGTTAGCTCCTACGCTTAGATTTGAAGACAAGAGAGAAGTTGAAACCTTAGGACACACTCCTGAACAAGCCCTTACTATAGGTTATATTTTTAGTCAAAGGTGTCAGTCTATTATTGATACTAATGGGCATGTAGTGGGCATGTATGGTGTATCTTTTGGCAGAGTATGGCTCTTAGGAGCTCCAGGACTACTTAAAATAACCAAGTCTTTTTTAAAGTATAGCCGTTCTGAGGTAGAAATCATGAATAAGCTCTTTCCTCATCTATATAATATTATAGATAGTAGAAATGATCTACATATTAAATGGTTACGGTGGTGTGGCTTTAAAATAATAGGAAAACAAATGCTTAATAATGTGAAATTTTATGAGTTCTGTAAGGTGGCTAGCTGATG
>CALBXV010000149.1 GCA_937890045.1 uncultured archaeon | reverse complement strand
TTAAAGAAATATTTGTAATGAGTAGAGCATCTAAAAAAGATTTGGAGTGGGGGGATAGCAAACAAAAAGCCAGTCTTGAAAAACTTATTTCGACTGCAACAGGTGATAACCCAATCACTATTGGAACTCCAGCAAAATATCGTAAGTGGTATACGGATAGAAAAGGAAAGCTTGATGTTTATTAAGGAGTGGAATAAATTATTATGAGAACTCAATTTATGGTTGGAGAATATTATGACTAAAACACAATTGTTGTGTACATTCACCCGAAGAAACAGACTACACGACACAGTTGATGTAATTATTGAGTGTAATGAAATAGTATTTAGCAAAATTTATGTGTTTCAAAATGAAAAAGATTATCATCAGTTAATTTGCACATACAATATAGAGTATTCAGATGATTTCATGGAAAATGTTAAAGATACAATTTCTCTACATAGGAAGAAACAGACAAATACTCTTTATACAATAAATGCACTTAATGAAGTTATCAGATCACTAAACGAAGGTATTCTTGACAAGACATTTTCAGTACCCTGGGAAGAATATAAAAATTCATTACTTCTCACAAATGAAGATGGATTAAATATAATACCGACAAGAATTTATTCAATAATAGATGTTAATACGTGGGATAGAAATTTAGAGGGAAATTAATAGTGGAAACTTTAGCTAAGTTGGTTGCTTTAATTTTGGGTTTGATGGGATTGAGTTCTAAAGCAACATCAATAAAAAAATCCAAAGTTAAGAAAATAGATGTTAAGAAAGAAGAACTTGAGAAACAAGTTAAAAAGGTTGATAAGGAACTGAAACGGGTTAAGAAAGCACAAGCTAAAGCTAAGAACCCTATTAAGAGAAAGAAGATAAAAGACGCTGCTAAGTTTTTGAAGGATTTTGCGAAGAAGAAATGAAGAAACTAATAATTGTTTTAATATTATCATTTGGGTTTTCCCAAACAACTTTAACTAAAGAACAGGCGGATGAACTTGCCAAAAATATACAAGAATTACAAGTTAGAGCCGATTCTCTATCTATTTCAGATAGCTTAAAAACTTTAGAAATAGATTTACTTAATCAGAAGGTTGCATCGTTAGAAGAAGATTTAACTATTACAGAAAAGAAAGCTAAGTTAGTTAAGGCAAGTTGGTATGAGAACAAATGGTTATATTTTGGATACGGGGGAATTTTATCATACGCCTTAGTAACAGCTTTAAATGCACTGGACAACTTTTTTTAATGATTAAAAAAAAATCACGTTTTGGCGTTTTTGGTTTATATATATAATATCAGTCTATAGTAATAGACAACAGTTTTTTGACATTTGAAATTGGCAAAGCAGAAAGGCCGTACACCTTTCTGTGGGGTTGACTGAACAACAGGTTTTGATAAAGGCTTGTAATGTATCCCAATCCTCTATGGTAGAGAATCAGCACCTAAATGTTGGTGTTTTTAGGATGACAGTCCGTGCGGGAGTTTGAGTCAACACTACTTGAGAAAGTAAACCAACTTTTTCGCTTCATTGGGAGTACCCGAAAGGAAATCTCCCTGAGAACTGGCTGAATAAATCTTCTTTGAGGATTAAAGCAATCGGTTAGAAATTGTATTCGCCTCAACGATGTTTAATAGCATTGAGAGAGAATCGAAGTAACTTTCGGAAACGAGATATGAAGTAATCTATCAAAGTGGCTCAATGTGAAATGGTATTTTCACACCCCCAAAAATTTCAAAATTTTAAAGTAGTTCGTTATTTTCAGTCTCCACCATACCACCAGACGTGAAAACGATGAGCTACTTTTTTTTTACAAAAAAACTTGGATGGTTTTAGAATCTGGCTGATATATATTACAGAATGATGGTTACATCATTACTAATTAATAAATGAAATGTATAGGAGAATAAAAAATGGATATTGATGCAATTCGTAAGAAATTAGAACAACTTCAAACAACAAACACCAGAACAACAAATCTTTGGAAACCACAGCCTGGTAAAACTCAAATAAGGATAGTACCTTATAAGTACAATAAATCAATTCCGTTCATTGAGTTATTTTTTCATTATGACTTGGGCGGAAAGAGTTATTTGTCACCTATCAGTTTTGGTCGTCCAGACCCGATTGAAGAGTTCGCAGATAAACTAAAATCTTCCGGAAATAGGGAAGATTGGAGACTTGGTAAAAAGTTAGAAGCCAAGATGAGAACTTTTGCTCCCGTTGTAGTAAAAAGCGAAGAAGGAGAGGGTGTTAAATTCTGGGGTTTTGGTAAGACAGTTTATCAAGAACTTTTAAGTATTATAGCAGACCCTGATTATGGTGATATTAGTGATCCCGTAAATGGTCGTGATGTAGTAGTAGAGTTCAAGACAGCTGAAGAAGTTGGATCTTCATTTCCAAAAACAAATATTCGTGTAAAACCAAATCAAACTCCTGTAACTGAAAATAAGGCAGTATTTGAAAGTATTCTTGAAAATCAAAAGAACATCACAGAAATCTATCAGGAACAGTCTTATGATGAACTTGCAGAAGTTTTACAAAATTGGTTAAGTCCCTCTGATGACGAGACAACTACAAAAGAAAGTGATTCAGCTACAGAAGCCACTTTGGAACAGACAACAACTGTAACAAATGCATCTGAAGCATTTGATGAATTATTTAATAAGTAGGGGGAGTGTAATATGTCAGTCAGAGATGAATTGGCAGATGTTCTCGCTGAAAAGTTAAATAACCAATTCAAAGATTATAAGGTAGCTTATTTTCTAGACGGCTCAGACCCGACTCCAACAGACATTAAGGAATTTGTATCTACAGGTTCTACTGTGTTGGATTTGGCTATTTCAAACAAACCTAACGGTGGAGTTGCAGTTGGCCGAATTACCGAAATCAATGGATTGGAGTCAAGTGGTAAATCTTTGCTCGGTTCTCATATTTTAGCTGAAACACAGAGAAAAGGTGGAGTTGCTGTTTATATTGACACAGAAACTTCCGTCAGTAGAGAATTTCTCGAAGCAATTGGAATCGAAATTCAGAACTTATTGTATCTTCATTTGGAAACAGTTGAAGATGTATTTGAGGCTATTGTAGAAATAGTTGCAAAAGTTCGTGAGTCAGATAAAGATAGACTTGTAACAATTTTGGTTGACAGTTTAGCAGGAGCTTCTACAAAAGGTGAATTAGACGGCGATTTTGATAAAGAAGGTTGGGCAACTGATAAAGCTATTATCACAAGTAAAGCAATGAGAAAGATTACTCAGATGATAGGAAAACAGAGAGTTGCCCTTGTCTTTACAAATCAACTTAGAACCAGACTTGGTGTAATGTTTGGTGATCCGTGGACAACAAGTGGTGGTAAAGCGTTACCATTTCATGCATCCACTCGCATCAGATTAAAAAATCTTGGTCAAATCAAAGATACTAAAAAGAATACTGTTGGGATGAAAATGAGAGCTCAGGTCATTAAGAACAGACTTGGACCCCCAATGAGACATGCCGATTTCAATCTTTACTTTGAAAGTGGACTAGATAATGATGGAAGTTGGTTACAGGTGTTAAAAGACCATAAATTAGTGAAACAAAGTGGAGCATGGTATTCTATGGAAAACCATGAAGGAGAAGAATTAAAGTTTCAGTCTAAGGATTGGTCAGAACAGCTGGAAGACGAGGGATTTAAATCTCATTGTTATGATTTGATTTGCGACAAAGCAATTTTGAAATATGACAAGAACTTTGGAATTGACGAAATTACAATCTCAGAGGAGTCTGATGAGTAATGAACGATATTTATCTATTCTTGAAGAAATAAAGAAACACGGCGGCGATGTAGATGTAGGCAAGCCAAATGATAAGGTATTGATAATAGATGGCCTGAATACTTTTATACGAGTATTCAGTGTTATACCAACTACCAATGATGATGGAGTTCATGTTGGTGGAATAGTTGGTTTTCTCAAATCAATCGGTTACTCTATAAAGATGCTTGGACCCACCCGTTGTATTGTTATTTTTGACGGTAAAGGTGGTTCTACTCGTCGCCGAAAAATTTATCCAGAATATAAGCAAAAACGAAAAACTAAAGTTCGTTTGAATAGATCATATGATTTTAGTTCTATGGAAGACGAACGCCATTCTATGTTAATGCAGTTGAGTAGATGTGTGGAATACCTTGAAAAATTGCCTCTAACAGTCTTGTCGGTAGACAGCGTAGAAGCTGACGATGTTATTGCGTATATTACAGAACAAGTGCTCACAGAGAGTAAGGTTACAATAATGTCTACCGATAAAGATTTTTTACAACTCGTTGATGATCGAGTTTCAGTTTGGAGTCCAACCAAGAAAAAGTTATATACTCCAGAAAGTGTAAAAGAAGAATACGAAATTGCATCGTCTAATTTTATTATGTATAGAGTTTTAGATGGTGATAAGTCGGATAATATTTCTGGGATAAAGGGATTTGGATTAAAAACCATTATTAAAAAATTTCCACTTCTTTTAGAAAACAAAGAGATAGATATAGATGAGTTAAAAGATTATGCAAGAAATAACGAGGTTGTACTTGAAGACGATGTTATAAATAGAAATTATAAATTAATGCAACTGAAAGAAGTTGATATATCAGCCAATGCAAAACTAAAAATTAGCACAAATGTTAATAAATCAATACCACCAACTGCCAAGATGCAATTTGAAAAAATGTTTATCGAGGATAGATTATTTTCTACATTTCCAAATCTTAATAGTTGGTTATTGACAACTTGGACTCAGTTGAATAGATACGCTGAAATGACAAATGGGTAGAAAACGAAAATATTTTACAGAAGAAGAACAACAAGATGCTCAAAGGAGATGGCAGATGGAGCATTATGAACGCAACAAAGAAAAAATTCTGAGGAAAGCCCGAGACCGATATAGACAGAGGAAGTTGAAGGAGACACGGGAAAAAAATAGAAAAGAATTATATGGAGAGTAAA
>CALBXV010000148.1 GCA_937890045.1 uncultured archaeon | reverse complement strand
TCAACCGTTTCAGGTAGTTTAACTAGTTCCATTTGTTTGTGATATTCACCGTCTGGCTCTTTAAAATATTCTTTTATTAACTTCTTCTGAGCATCACTAATTCCATCTTTTGCTGGACCAAAGTTAGGTATCGTATAATTAAGACCTATTTTTTCATCTCTATCAAAATCTAGATGAGAAGCATCCGGTAAACCCATAACACTTGCAGATGGAAGAGTACATCGTGTAGAATTTGCATTACACCAAATATCAACTTCGAACATAGCTATCGTTACACCTGTCCCTTTAAACTCGTAAGGAGGATCATGAACTATATCTACCCCTATAATTTCTCTAGTATCATCGAGATGATTCTCAGGTGGTGGAGGAATTTCCTCTATCCATTGAACTAAATCTTCTCCTGACAAAGAATCAATGTTTGAAACAGAAATCTCAATTAATATAGAGTTAATCACAGGAATCTTCTCTAACACTTTTGCACCATAACTCTCAATAATCCTATAATAATCACCACGTTCAACTGGAACATCTTCAAACAGTTGAACTATTAATTTGACACTGTTAGATTCATTGTTATAACTCCAGTCACCAAATTCTCTAGATTTCACGGACATACCTAACTTATCTTCAGGCAAAATTTCACCCAACCATCTAATAAGAGGAAGACTAACAACTAGATTTAAACTATCTTTAGGAACAGAAGCAAACCACCCATTATCCGGGATATATGCTAATAGTTTAACCCCGTTTTCTTCTAGTTGACTTCTCTCGAAAGTATTTGGGATATGATCAAGTGATAAAAGAACGTGAATTCTATTATACGGAATCTTCTGTAAACGATTTATCACATCACGGTTTAAACCATCATCTGGAACAACAGTTCTTGACTTTAATTTAATATTATAATTAATATCATTTTCTTCTCTAGCATATAATTCAGATGATGTGTTAAATCCGCTAACTATACTAGTTAAAATAATAATTAAAACAAAAACTACGGAAATTCTACGCAATATATGAACATTATGAACGTTATTGTTTAAAAACTTGAAAAATAAATAAAAACAGTTAACATACTTGCTAGTTTATACCATGTTATACCATGGGGTATTTATGCTACTTTTAACATGTTTACTTATTCTTCTAAAACGTATTTCTTTTCCGGTCTAATTTTTATTAGAATATGTGTTTCGCCAGGCTTCCTAAATGGATAAACATCCTGATTTATATATTTCTTAGATAATGAATCTAAAACTTTGTCAGCGTTTTCAGCAGTTTGTTCTACTACAGTACCTTTAAATCCTAAACACTTGTAGGGATCGTTTCTATCTACTAGTGTTACCGCAACTCTTTTATCACGTGCCACATTCTTATTTTTCACTGATCTTGATTCAGTAGTAAACAATATCAAATCATCTTCCATATCAACCCATACAGGAGTAACCTGAGAACTACCATCACTATTTATAGTAGATATAAATGCAATATTAGAGTCTTTAATCATTTTAACATCTGATTCAGATAACATATTAAAATTAACCCTACCTATTTTTATAACTATTACTTAATAAAACTAATTTATATCATTGATTCTATTTTCTCAACTTTTAAAATAATTGCTTTTCTAGCATATGACCATTCTTTTTTCACTTTATCAAATTCTTTTCCTTTACTCAAGATAGTTGCACGCCCTTTGATTCTATACGCTTTCAAATCATAAAATATTTTACTTTTATCCTTGGAACTTAATTTTTCAAATGGATGTGGAAATTGCGCTACCATTATTATGATCTCACCATTCTCACGTATATTTTTTCTTGTAGTTGATAATTCCCCATAAGGTATAGCAATTCTTTCATCATCTATTATAGTGCAATTGAAGCAAGATGATATATGAACACCATTTTTTCCATAGGTGGCAATAGGAGTGAAAAGAGATTTCTTAATTACATTCTTAACTATTTTTGGAATTATCAATGGCTAATATCTTTTTAATCCATTTTCCTATATTATAATTTTCCTCTGTTTTCATCACTATTTTTAGAAAACAAAATAAAAATTAACACTATATATATTAAATTTATTTATATGATTACTAAACTGAATATTATAAGATAAATATGAAAAAAAGATCTAGTGGAGATTTTTCCATCCGATGATTTCGATTATCCTAACGGATTAATTCGAATAAGACATCTCAACTTTGACGGTCAAATACTAGATGATAAATTTTTCGCTAAACAACCCAATTCAGAAAGTGAAAATAGTGAATGAATCTGATATATTAATTTAATCTTTATATAAAATTTTTTACATATTAATATTTGTTGTATAATTGTTGAAACCGAAATCCTCAGTTTTAATATTATTGTATTTTTTAATCTGTTTTGTTATTTCTCCAATTTCCGCCTTTTCAGACTCTACTTATGATCCCAGTTCACTTGAATTGTCTGTTTATTCTGATGGAATTGTTACAGTAAATTATGGTCTTGAAGTTGATATACTAGCGTCTAACTTATCTGTACCTATATTTGGTGATCAGTATCAAAATTTAATTATATTAGATAAAGATGATAGTCCTCTAGATTACGATTTTTCACAAAATGAACTTGTTATAGATTCTCTTGGTGCTGATTTTGTTAATATATCATATGAAACTTATGATATAACTAATAGAGATGGAAAAATATGGAGTTTAAATATAAATACTTTGATAGAAACTAAATTAATTCTACCAAAAAACGCTGTTATAATTAGTATAAATCAAATACCCGCTAATCTTGGAAAAATTGGTGAAAGAACCGTATTAACTTTATCTCCTGGAACTATTGATATATCTTATGTTATAGATGTTTCTAATACTAGAGAATATGCTGTAAGCTTGATTAGAAATTTGGAGAAAAATATACTTGTATTTAAAAATCAAGATGATATACCTTCTCAAGTTGAACAACTTCTTGAAGAAGCTCGTGTAGCGTTGGATAACAATGAATTTGAGCGTGTTAAAGAATTAACTGAAAATGCTAAAATTATACTCTATGATAGTCTTGCAGTTCAACAAATTGAAGATGTTATTGAAGCTGCTGTTGAATCTAGTGAAATTACACAAACTGAAACTGTATCTATTCAATCTGACGATACAAGTGCTGTATCAACTGTGTTAGATAATATTGGAGAAAGTAGTTTATCTTTAATTATTATAATAGGTGTTGTGGGCGTATGTGTTGTTATTGGAGTAATATTTCTATTAAAATCTAAGAAAAAGGTGAATAAATAATGGTTAAATTACGTGTTTTTACTATAGTTTTAATTCTAATATCTGGCATCTTGTTCAGTCCTATTTCTTATGCCTCATTTGTTTCTGGGGAAGAAGAATTGACTTCTGAAGAAAAATTTGAGCTTATGATAGAAATTGTGAATGCGTCTCGTACTTATGTTGAAGACAGAATAGTTGAACTCCAAAGTAAAGATGTTCCTGTTTCAAATGAAGCTGTTGAGAAACTTTCTCTGGGAGTAGATAAACTTGAGAACGCTTTATCAAATAGTGATGATAACTTAGATGATGCATATGAAAATGTTTTAGATTCTATGAATAATTTTCAAGAATCACTTGAAGATGTAGAAAAATCTGCTAAAGAAAATATAGTTGAAGAAGAATTAGATGAAGCTGAAGAAGCATTAAAATTATTTGATAAAATTGTTAGAACTGAAGAAGTTCAAAATAAATTACAAGATATTATTAATCAAAAAGATAAAAAAGGTGAAAATACCGAAAATTTGAAAATTGTATTAGATGTAGTTGATAGTAAAATAGATAGAGCTAAAGATCTTCTTGAATCTGGGAGAGTAGATGATGCTAAATCTGAGTTAATAGGAAAAGTTAAATCAATTGATGAAACGGAAAAAGAAACTGATGGTGAAATTACTGCTGAACTAGATGTAGAAGAATCTCTTAACTCATCAAACTCAAATTGGGATGCAGTAGATATTATGGACACAGAATCCACAGTTGTACAAGAGGAAATGATTGTAAAAGCGATAATAGAGAAACCTGCTAGAATTAAAATTTATGTTGAAGATGTTACTGAACATGTTGATAAAATGGCTAAAAGAGTTGATGATCTTCCTATTTCAAAGGAAGCTCGTGATGTATCAAATGCTGATCTAGATAAAATGCGTGAAAAGTTAAAGAAACTTAAAATTAAAGCTCAGCAAGAAGAAGAGAGACTTTCTAATGTGAAAGATAAATTATCTGATGAAAAGGATTCGTATTTATTAAAATTGTTAGATGAAAAGAAAAAAGAAAAAATTCTTAAAGACGCTAAAAATTCAGAGATTGATATATCAACTGAAGATGTAAAAACCAAGCCAAGAAAACTTAAAATTTATAACGAAGAGCTTGAAAATACAGAAGTTACTGCTGATCCATTAGATGTTATGAATGTTGAAAACAAAATTTATGAAGAGATTGAAAAAGATAATTCTGATGCTAGTGAAGCTCTAAAGAAAATTACAGACTTTGAGAAAGTTGTTAAAAAATTTGAGAGAAAAGTAAAGAGATTAGATAATAATGTTGAAGAAGAACAAGAATGGCATGAAGAAAATGATTGGATTGAAGAAGATTTTGAAAATAATATTCAATCCATTGATTCCTCACAACTTAAAAAGAAACTACAACAAGCTCGTGAATTGTTAGATGATACTTCAAATTCTATTAAAAAACTTTCAAAAGATGATGGGGGATTATTAGAAAAATTAAATACTATGAATAATTTAAAAAACGATATAAATTCTGATTTTGTGAAAGTTAAAAAGAATGTTGATGAAATAATTGAGGTCGGCGATTTTCATAGAAAAGTTGATAAAAAACTTGATAAATTTAAAAAGAGATTAAATAAAATTGCTGAATCTTCTGAGGTTGATGTTGAAGATGTTACAAGAAAGTTAAATGAAGCTAAAAAATTAGCTATTAAACGTGAAACTGATAGTGATGATAAGTATTCTCTGAATAATATTGAATTAGAACTTGATGAATTTCTAAATGAAGAAATTGATGATACTATTGATGAATTTGTATATGATGACGTTAAAGTCAAGATGAAGCCTAAGTTATCTATTGAAGAAGAAAAGAAAATTCTAGAAAAATTCAATCAAGAATTTGATAAAAAATTAAAGAATAAAGCAATAAAAACAGTAAAAGAAAAATTGAAAGATAAACCTGAATCTGTACCAGAAAAAATTGACGATGTTATTGATAAAATTGAAAAAGGAGTTATTGATGTAAAAGTTAAGCCTAAATCAGAACCTGAACCTAAGACAAAACCTAAACCAGAATCTGAGCCTAAAAAAGAATCTGAACCTGAATCTACTCCAACTAATTCCACTACAACTAAATCTACTACAACTAAATCTATTACAACTAAGTCCACTAAAACTAAATCTACTACAACTAAATCTATTACAACTAATTCCACTACAACTAAATCTACTACAACTAAATCTATTACAACTAAGTCCACTAAAACTAAATCTACTACAACTTAGTCTACTCCAGCTGAGTCCACTCCAGAACCTGAATCTACTTCAGAACTTCCTCAGAATAATTCTAATGTTTTATTATATCATTAACTTTCTTTGTAATAATGGAAAATAATTAATATTAATGATTAAATAATTCTTGTGTATTAACCATATTGATAATGAAAATTTATATTACTTTGTTAATTGGATTACTTCTTATATCATTAAACGCACCATTATCTTCTGCTCAAAGTACTGCCTTAGCAAACATTGAACTTGTTTATGATACAGAAATATTAACATCGGAATTTAATGTAGACAGATGGGTTAAAAAAGGAATTACTGTTACAAATAATAGATCTACTTCAGTTACTTTAGGATTCAAAATATCGTCTTCTTATGATGACACAACAATACCAGGAATAAGTCCATTTCCTCAACCAAATTCATTATATCTATCATCAGGTGAAAATCAGACAATATGGTATTTCTTAGATAATTCTTATAGAAGTGGATTAACAGGAGATTTAACTCGTACGGAAAAAGATCAGCAAGTTACAATTACACTTGAAATATGGGATGCTGATTATACTACAGATAAAAAAGAAGTTTCTATTGAACATTTGTTAAAAGTAAGACCTGATGATTACTATAAACCAAATACGACTATTGAAGGGCAAATTTATGATGAATTAGGTAAACCAATACAACGAAGTGTTGAAATCACTTTCACTGGTACATCTTCTTCAACTAAGTATCGAATATTCTCAAATAATGATGGTTCGTACAAAATTGATTTTTATGCA
>CALBXV010000147.1 GCA_937890045.1 uncultured archaeon | reverse complement strand
ACCAATGGGCGATTGTATTTGTATACAAAGAAATAGATAGAAGTTGTGTGATTGGTGGAAACAATATTAAATTATATAGCCCCAAATAGGAGCAAAAATATGTATAAAAAAGCTATAACTGCAATTATGACTATTACTCTTGCGTCATTTTTGTTTTATTCAACTCCAGTATTTGCAGATCATGATTATGTAACAACGACCATTTCAAAAGTTATGCCTGCTGTTGTAGAAGTATCAGCTGAATCATTTTCAAAAAATACTCAAATGGTACCACGACCATCACCACAGAATCCAGGTCCTGATGGTAATTTCAAGTTTCGTGATAGACCACAAGATCAATTACCACCTGGTAAAGGTATTGAACCACCACGAGGTGGATCGGGTTTTGTAATTAGTGCTGATGGATATGTAATTACAAATTTTCATGTTGTTGATCATATTTCCGATGGCAAAGGAATGGCTTTTGTTACATTTAAAGATGGTTCTAGGTATGAAACAGATTTAATCAATTATGACAAAGCTTCTGATATTGCTTTATTGAAAATTAAATTGGGTGCATCTGAAGCTAAAAAGACTTTTAAATTTGTTTCATGGGGTGATATGCCAGAAGTTGGTGATAGGGTTATTGCTATTGGTTCACCTATGAATCTATCATTTACTACAACTTTTGGAAATGTTTCTGCATTAGATAGAATAATTCCATCAGCAGCACCATTCGTTCCATTTGTTCAGACAGATACTTCTATCAATCCGGGAAATTCAGGCGGGCCATTGTTTAATTTACAAGGAGATGTAATTGGTATCAATGCTATAATTATTACAGGTAGTGGTGGAGCTTCATCAGGGAGTATAGGTCTTGGTTTTGCTATTGATGGTACTTATGCGAAAAATATTATTGAACGACTAAAGGCTGGTGAAAAGATTAAACGACCATTTGTTGGTATAATGTTTCGTGGAGTCAACAAAGAAGATATGAAAGATTATACTAGTGGTGAAGGGGCGTTTGTAACCGAGGTAGTCACTGGTGGCCCAGCTGTTGGTATTTTAAAAGCTGGGGATATTATTTTGAAGGTTGATGGTGTAAAAGTTCTGATCAACAAACTTGCTGCTATGGTAGCTAAGAAAAAGATAAATGATAAAGTTGTATTTACTCTAATTCGTAATAAACAAATTATTGATATTGAGATGGTTTTAGGAGAAAAATAATACATGAAACACTTTAATCATGTGCATGATATTGATGATTTACAAGTTCCCACAAGACAATCAATAGATGGGAAAAGAGTATATGTAACACCAGATGGGAATCAATATCCTTCCATTACAACTATTCTTGGTAAACAACCGAAACCAAGTTTGGTTGAATGGAGGGAAAGAGTAGGTGATGAAGAAGCCAATAGAATAATGAAAGAGGCTGCTAAAATAGGAACTGAGGTACATGAATTATGTGAAAGATACTTATATAATAAAACTATAATATCTACAGATAGTGAATCAAGAAGGGTATTCAATCGTATGAGGTTTATTCTTGGTAATATTGATAATATAGTTGGTTTAGAAATTCCAGTATACAGTGATAAGTTAAGAGTTGCTGGGACAACTGATTGTGTTGCTGAATATAATGGTAAAATTTCTGTTATTGATTTTAAAACATCGTGTAAACCCAAACGTGAAGAATGGATTGAAGATTATTGGATTCAAGCCGCATTTTATGCTGCAGCGTTTTATGAAATGACTGGATGTATTTCAGAGCAGTTAGTGATTATTATAGCAGTACGAAATAGTTTTGATGTTCAAGTATTCAAGAAATCTATTTTTGATTCAGATATCTATATTGACAAATTGGTTGATATAATGAAAAAAGATCCCCAAGTGATTCAAATAAAATAGGAGAGTAAAATGTCAGAAATTGACGAGTTTAACGATGAAGGTTATGGTGAAAGTTTTGATTTTGGTTTCAATACTGTTGATGAAGTAGAAGTAACTGAATATGAAAAAGAGATTAAAAGTAGAGTAGCAGATCAAGGTGGTGCCATTCCATCTGGACTAGAAGAAAAAATTGATAAGTTAATTGCTATTCGTGAGGGTGATGATTCACAGATGGACATTCTTCGAAAGAAACATAAAGAAGATTTGTTGAAAGTAGAAAAGATGATTATGCCACTTCTATATAACTTGATGAAAAATCCTGAAGATGTTTATATCAAATGGCCCAACAGGAAAGAGATTATACAGAAACAAATTAATAAAATAGTAGTCATAACAAGAGGATAATAATATGGCATGGAACTATGTAAATGGTAGTACTATATGGAAATATGATGATACTGCTACGGCGTCTGATACATATTCAGATGCATCTGGTACATATGCTGGTGGTATAAGGACTTTTACATTTGCTGGTGGAAATGTACAAAAAACTTATGTAAAATGTAGAACGGAAGCTGATCTTGTAGAACGCGGAGAACTTTCATGGGATTTTTATAATTAAAAAAGGGAGACTTTATTATGCACTATAAAAACTACATTAATGGCGAGTGGGTTGACAATGAAAGTGGAGAAATATTTCTTGATGTTAATCCCGCACACCCTAAACAAGTAGTTGGTGAGTTTCAAAATTCTGGACAAGCTGATATTAATAAAGCAGTAAAACACGCAAAACATGCTTTTCTGGATTGGAAAAATGTTCCTGCTCCAAAACGTGCAGATATCCTTTTTAAAGCCGCAGAGATTCTTGTAAGAGATAAAGAATGCATTGCCAAAGGAATGACTGTTGAGATGGGAAAAGTCATAGCAGAAACCCGTGGTGATGTTCAAGAGTGTATAGATATAGCTTATTATGCAGCTGGTGCTGGTAGACGATTGACCGGTGAAACAGTACCATCTGAAATGAAAAATAAATGGAGTATGAGTGCCAAATTACCTTATGGTGTAATTGGTATGATTACTCCATGGAATTTTCCAATAGCAATTCCCGCATGGAAAGCATTTCCCGCAATAGTTGCCGGTAATACAGTAGTTATTAAACCAGCTTCAGATACACCGTGGTCTGTTGTTAGACTTGCTGAGGTATTTCATGAAGCAGGATTACCACCTGGTGTATTTAATGTTGTAACAGGTCCTGGTTCAACAACTGGTATGGCATTAGTTAAACATCCAGATGTAAAAGTTATTTCATTCACAGGTTCTTCAGCAACAGGTAGTTTAATTGCTAAAGAATGTTCTGAACTAGGAAAGAAATATTCACTTGAACTTGGTGGAAAAAATTCAATCACAGTAACAAAAAATGCAGACCTCGACCTTGCCGTTGAAGGAGTAATATTTGGTGCCTTTGGTACAACAGGACAGAGATGTACGGCTTGTAGTAGAGTAATTATTGATAAGAAAGTTAAAAAAGTATTTACAGAAAAATTAATTAGGAGGACAGAATCATTGCGTATTGGTGATGGTTTAGAAGCTGATACGGATGTAGGTCCTCTGATTAATAAGAAAGCAGTAGATAATGTAGAAAATTATGTAAATAGAGCCGTTGAACGTGGTGATGATTTACTAACTGGTGGTGCAGAAATTCATATGAATTCTGGTTATTTTTATGCTCCTACTATCTTTACTAATATTACACCAGATAACGAATTAGCCCAAGAAGAAATCTTTGGACCTGTTGTTGCCATAATTGAATACGAAACTTTTGATGAAATGATGGATATTGTAAATGGTACCAGATACGGATTGAGTGCCGCGATATATACTCAAGATGTAAATGAAAGTTTTAAATTTATGAAAGACACAGAAACTGGATTGGCCTATGTGAATACTTCATGTATTGGAGCAGAAGTAGGTCAAAACTTTGGTGGGATTAAAGATACAAGTCCTATCAGTAGTAGAGAAGCAGGAAGTCAGATGTTTGATGCAGTAACTTATGTAAAAAATATGGTAATTGATTTTTCTGGAAAGCTACAAAAAGCACAGATCGAATAATGCCTCTGTAGCTCAACTGGTAGAGCGCGACATTTGTAATGTCGATGTTGGGGGTTCAAGTCCTCTCGGAGGCTTAATTTTTAATGAAAGGTTTGTTATGAAATACACATATGATACTATCATGTTTTATTGTCCTATTTGTGAAAAAAAAAATAATGTTCAAGTGAGTCACAAAAATGCTGTTGATGATTATTTTCATCAAAAGAATATCCCAATACAACTAGCAATAGAAATAAAACCACAGACACAAGACTGCGTAGGTTGCAATAGACCACTACAACTCAATCTTGAGAATATTCCTGTTCGTCAATATAATCTTTCAGTGAAATTGGATTGTTCTAATCAAAGACCAGGGATGGAATCGTGGTATGAAGATGCTATCCCAAAAGCAATAGATGAATATGATATATGATTAAATCATTTTTCTGTACTAAAAAATGGGCATTGTGGGCGTGGGGTGGCCTGTTTATTCTGTTATCTTCATTATGGATACAAGTATCACTAACTGTAGCTATTAATGCATGGTATGGTGGTTTTTACGATTTAATGCAGAACTCAGCAACATACTTTGATAAGTCACAAGTTGGTATAGATTTATTCTATCAAAAACTCATATCAACTAATATTGAAGATAAATCATTTTTTATGTTAGCAATGCCGTATGTTATTATTGCTACCATTACAAATTGGTTTACAAGGGTATATGGTTTACGTTGGAGAGAAGCTATAACCTTTGACTACTTACCTAAGTGGAGAAATGTTACAGAAGATATTGAAGGTGCTTCACAGAGAATACAGGAAGATACTCATAAGTTTGCTGATATTATAGAAAGACTTGGATCACAGATTGTTCGTTCTATAATGACATTGATAGCATTTATACCTGTTTTATGGCAACTAAGTGCTAAAACAGATATTCCATTTATGGGTATGAAAGAAGGTTCATTAGTTTGGTTTGCATTAGTAGTTTCTATTGGTGGATTGATTATTACATGGTTCGTTGGTGCAAAGTTGCCAGGACTTGAATACAATAACCAGAAAGTTGAAGCTGCATTTAGAAAAGAATTAGTATTTGGTGAAGATGATAAAAACACTTATTCAAAACCAGAAACTATTTTAGAACTATTTACAGGAATTAAATTTAACTATCAGAGGCTCTTCAACCATTATGGCTACGTTGATATATGGATCAATAGTTATGATCAATTCATGGTTATTGTTCCTTATCTTTTAGTTGGGCCAGGTCTTTTTACCAAACTTATCACTTTAGGGGTTGTGGTTCAAGTCAGTAATGCTTTCAGGAAAGTACATGAAGGATTTGGGGTATTTTTATATCAATTTACTACAATAACTGAATTGAGGTCTGTTTGGAAGCGACTAAAGGAGTTCGAGCAGAACTTGGTCAGATATACGATTTAAGACGATTTAAAGACGATTTAAAGACGATTTAAGACGTTTTTCCTGAAAAGACATACCTGGGTAT
>CALBXV010000146.1 GCA_937890045.1 uncultured archaeon | reverse complement strand
CCTCCACGACTCCAAGAAAAGGTGGATGTTCCTGTTCCAAAGGTGGACAGGAAAGATACCCCGTTTGATTTATATGTTGACAAAGATACAGGGCTGATAAGGCCCCGTAAATGGGGACCTCATAGCGACATGTTTCGAGCAGTGGAAGCACAGGTAAGTCAGGACCCAGGACTGCAGATGTTTGAAAGCAGGCGGTCTCGTATAGATGGAACCCATATAATGGATTATTATGCACGTCCTGTTGGGTCTAGGGGAGAGGAACGGATTGAGTATGATATCACAAGCGGCAGGGCATTAATAACAAAGAAAAAAGGCCATAAGGGTTGGCTGAACATGACTGATGGCAGTAATCGCAAGGTTGCTGATTATGAATGGGATGAAAACTTATATGTAAACGGAATAAGTCAAACATACCCATTAATTACCCCTCATTCAACCCAGAAAGAAATAGACTGGTTACTCAGTGGAGGAGTGGAAAGGGAACCAGACAACCCATTGACAAGAAAGATAATAGAGGACGCTCAACGTTTTGCACGATCGGAGATTTTAAAAGGGAGGAGCCCTTTTAAAGGAGGGTTTGGAGCTGGAGGAATGTCTCCAATTAAAGCGTATGCGTATATGAATAGCCCTGAAGGTATTAAAAATGAAAAATATACCAGTAAAACAGGCGCTCTTCTCAGGGGTATTGGAGAAGGTTTTACAGTCGAGCTTCCTCGTATGACGGGCCAGATGCTTAAAATTTTAGGTATGAAAGAGGTAGGAAATATTTTGACTAACTGGGCAGATACTGGAGCTGAAAAACTATGGGGACCAAAACCTGATTATGATGAATTTACAAGGTGGTTCTACGAGGCGGGTATAATATTACCTACGTCAGGTACTCCTATGGGCTTAAGTATGACAGGTGCAAGAATATTACTTAAAGTGGGTCTTAGGCTGACCCAAGTTGAAAAGGCAAGTAAGGCTATATTTGAAGCAAATGCTAGGTATCAGGCAGCACTGATAGGCGAGGGAACAGCTGCAGGGAAAGCTGCTATAAAGGCATCACAAGTAAAAATAATAAAGCCGTTAGTTGCTACGAGAAAAGTCGCCAGAAGAGAACTGAAGACGGCCCAGCAATTAGTAAATCGTATTACCCAAGCATCAGTAGCGGGATTTTTCGGATTATCAACAGCACAGACCACTAAAGAAACTGCTTGGGACAGGATACAGATGCTTGAGGACCAGGGAGATTTTGCAGGTGCAAGGGCTATTAGACGTATATTATGGTGGGCACCTTTCCTGACAGGGCTTATTGAGGGTACTGGCGAATACTTTGGAACCAGATATTTAGCAAGGTTATTTATGGTACCAGAAGGTGAGATACTTGCGAAGACATCTCATGGGTGGCTAACAGAACATTTGTTAAAAATTGGAAAGGTTATGGGCGTTGAAATGGGAACCGAGGGTCTCCAGCAATTTGGTATAGCCACTACAGAAAAACTTACAGGTATTAGACCAGAGGCACAGATATGGGCAGAAGTTGTTAGTGTTTTTGGGCCTGCTGGTGTAGCAGCACTTCTCATGGGTGGTGTCGGTGGTCTTTCCACTTACCCCCGTGCACGTGAAGCCATAAAGCGGCATAAAGAAAGACAGGAAGAATTAAAAGAATACAGGGACTCCAAGGATGAGCAGGAAGCATATAAACAAACATTTGAAAAATACAATGGTCTTTCTACACAAGAACTAGGTGCAGCATTAGAGGAGAGGGGTATTAGGGCAGAAAGTTACGAAGAGCATGTAGATATATTACTTAGAGGAGCACCTGTAGATATAAAAGAAGCGGTTCAAAGAGGGTATATGGTTATGATGCTTGCAAAATTAACCAAGCTAGAAATAACCAATCCGAAGGAGTTGGCAAGACGTATAGTAATTGATGAAATACTTGAGCCTTTACTAGTTGCAAGAAAGGAAAAGTTTATACCCATATTTGACTTCCTTGGGCCTGAACTGAAGATGATAATAGCTAAACAACATGGAATTGCAATAGAAAACGAGGATGGTACTGTCCGAAGTGATAAGGAGATTACAGATGATATAAGAAATAAATATATAAGTGACCACCCTAATATTCTTATTGAAGGGCTAAATAATACTAGCCAAGAACTTGAAGATAATCAAAAAGATAATGCGGCACAAACCATTAGCGATAGATTTGATGGGGTGGAGGTGTCCGAACGACCTGACGTTAGATTGTTTTTAGAACGGGAATATGATCCTGCAAATCCTTCATATGACCGTGATAGCCTAATAAAATTTGCTAAAATTCTTGGTGTAGAAGAAAAAAGGGCAGAAGGTATGTCTAATGAATCACTCCACCATCATGTGTTTGTATTAGATATGTTAAGACCACCTACACGGAGTAAAATTCTTGTTCTTGTTAGAGAGGAAATGGAAAAGAAAGGTGTTCCTGGGGCAAAGGATTCAACAATAGAGGAAATTTTTGATCACTTTTTAACTGGCTCCTTTAGCACTGTTAATAATCTCAGGGAATATATAAACACCCTCGTTAAAAATGAGGATTTAGTAATTAACAAAAGCGATGGTTCCCTGCACGTTCCACTTAGGCGTAACGTGGAACCTGTAATACCAATGAGTACGTTAATAGATGAGAATGGTCGTCCAACGGAAGCCCTGGTAAATCTTTATAGAAAAACAACGGAAATCAGGGAGTGGATTAGCAAAAAAATGAATCTGCTTAATAAAGATAATAAGCCCATGACTATAATGTTAAAAAATGCTCTGTACTTATTGGAGGATCTAAGGTTTGTCCGTAACTATGAAGACTTATATAGATACATGTGGCCAATGGAGGATAGCCTACGCAAGGGGGAGAATTTTGATAATATACCAGATTACTATAAAGAGAAGCAGATAAACAAGGAAGTAAATGAAATAGAAAGTGTTATACCCAGGGATGAATTAGTTAAAGGAATTTCCAAAATATTAGGCATTGAAACAGTTCCCGTTGCAAGCAAATCCAAGCGTCGTTCAACATCTGCGAAGGTGGCTAGAAGTAAAGGTACCTATCCATTATTTAGTGCGTTCTGGAGTAAAATAGAGAGTAAGATCAATGCACTCGAAGCAAGTAAAGAACCATGGAGACCTTTTACTAAGACGTTATCAAGGTTACATGGGTTTTTAGAAAAAAACACTGAGATGAGAGATATATTACTTGACAATGATGGTACGCTTAGAAAATTCACAGATATTGCTTCAGATAAATGGGAGAAATTTGGCAAAACCTGGACCACGTACTTAGCGGCAGATGGGCTTTCAAACAATTCAAGTAAAAAGGCTTCTTATATGCTTGGTCATTTTTTTAATCGAAGTCTAGGGTGGCCAGAATTAAGGACCACCATGTCTGGTCCTGGAGTTAAGTTAATATTTGACAGCCAGGTAAAACGTGCCGTAGGAAAATCTTCACCACATCAAGCAGCCACTGCATTACAACTGCAATTCTTTTTAGATAGAGCCGCTAATGCAAAAGAAGCATTTGAAAAAGAAAACACTTTAAAAAATAGGGTAACCTATTATAACGCAAACAGGGACCTTCTTGTTTTTGCCTTGTATCGCTATGCAGGTATAAAGCCCGCAGAAATAAAATGGCTGAGGCAGAGTTCCGTCTCAGAACCAGGAACGATAACTGTTTATAAATCAAAAACGCCTGCGGGAGTAACAACGATTGATTTGGTATTTGGAAAGGAAGCGTTTGCCAGTATATTAAGTGGTTATAGGAAGGCAGCAAAAGCATTTTGGGATGTACCAGTGGATATAAAAGAAGACGCTTTTTTGTTTAGCCACGTCAGGATAGATGTTAATGATAAGGTTACCGTTAAAGAGCTCCTTCCTACTGGTGTCACGTTGACCTTGTTTAAAGATTATTACCTAAAATCTATAGATAGGTTACTACTTAGGGATGATTTAACTTCAGAGCAAAGAATGCAGTTGGAGGAAAAAAAGAAACATGGGGAAGAGATGTTCAAGCAGCATACTTATCGCCATGGCCTTGTATTTGTGTTTAATTTACGTAAAGATCTTTCGGAAGATGAAAGAGCTTATATTTTTAGATGGGTAAGTGCGAAACAAAATACAGCTTACAGACAACAAACAGCCGCAATAAAAATCACTATACAAGAGCAGAGAGATAGTCTTTTACAAGATCTTACGTATAAAAAAGAGGGGGCCCTTACTGTTAAATACCCAAAGGAAAAAGGTATCAAGAAATGGATAGAAGATAATAATATAAACATTTTTTTACCCAAGGGACAACATACGTTTATAGCCCCAGAAGTGTCTAGTTTTATACGTGAGAATGTTTTTATTATACAAAAAGAAGACGACAACACACTTGCATATGTCTGGGAGAAGGGAGGTAAACTTTATGAAATAGAACCAAAAGATTTAGACAGGGTAACCTCTTCACCACTGGAGTTTAAACTACTTCTTGAACAGCTTGAAGGTAATAAAACAACAATCGAAGTTAAAGAAACTGAAGCAACTGGAGTAGTTAAGAAGGCAAAGTCAACCAAGAAGACACCAGCTAAGAAGACACCAGCTAAGAAGACACCAGCTAAGAAGAAGACAAAAGCAGAAATATTAGCGGATGAGAAGAAGACGGGGGGTGGGCGCCAATCAATACTAGCAAAATTTATCAAGAACATAAATAGTATTATAGCTATAAAACTAAAACAGCAGAACAAGAAGGTGAAGAAGGGGGAAAAACATATAATACCTTCTGGTTTGTTTAAAAATATTAGTAATATTTTAAAGAAATTTGATGATAAAACCCCCGACCTTGAACAAATAAGCAAAGATCTTGATATTGTAGTGGAAAATCTACGATCGTTTAAAGGTCCGATAGATAATGCATCTCTTGAGTTATTAAATATGGTTCGTGACCAGGTTAGTAGTAGATATTTAAATCAGTTAAGAGAATTACGTGACATACTGCACGATGGTGTATATAATAAGGAATTGTTTGAGCTTGATAGACCTAAATTTGAAGCACTTATGAAAGTGTTGGGAATTGAAAACGTCAAATTAGTTTTTGACCCTAAGTCTCCATTAGTTGGACTTATTAATATTAACAGCAAGGAAGGACAACAAATGTTAAGGGACCAGGGTTGGGAGGAGAATAGAATTGAAGAAGCCAGAAAAAGAGGAGCAGAAATCTACAGATGTGGTGTATACCAATGTATCTTTAAGGGAAAGAACGAAGGGCGGGTCGTTATCACCCTCGGACACGGGGCCGATATTAGTACAGTACTCCACGAAATCGCCCACGCCTTCATCCAACAAGGTGGGGAAGTCAAAGGGATCACGGATCGTTTAGCACGGGGGGAGGTTGCTAACGAGGAATGGATGGCAAGGGAACTTGCAATAAAATGGGGTAGAGAGGTAAAGAGTAAGGGTGTCCTTTCGGGTATTAAGAAACTTGGAAAGGCTACTGGTAAGGTAAATATAAACTATTATATATCAAGGCCGATGTTTATAGCTGAAGAGAATAAAAAGGATGGTGTAACCATAGAAGAGGCCTTGGTCCCTCAATTAGCACAACTGGTGTACAGGTTTGCTGGCCTACCCGTTACTATGGATAAAGACACAGGCAAGGCAAATGAGTTTATGGCCGTCCTTGAAGGATCGCCTCAAAACCACCAAGACCTGCACAATGCGATTGAAAGCTCATACCAAGGAAAGAATGGTATGGCGGTAACAGAGGAAGAGTTTCTAAAAAACGCTAGTTGGGCAAGTAAGCTCAGGAATTACCCTAAAATAAAGGCGGTTATAGATTTCTTACTACCACTTGGAGCCCAGAGAGAATCAATGATGGTTGAGGCGGCTAGGATGGCGAAGTCAGGAATACTGGCAAGGGGGACGGAGATGA
Source organism: uncultured archaeon (assembly GCA_937890045.1). The sequence continues at coordinate 2,833 of CALBXV010000146.1, read as the reverse complement.
CCAATAGGCTTACTAAAGTTTTGAAAGTAGTTGCAGCCGATAAAGTATCAGTCTTCTTTGATTATGTGGACGGTAAGTTTGATAATCCGTGGTTTAGAAGAATGATGCAAGCGTTAGAGGTGAGGATGGTTGAGTTAAATAAGCAGTTTAATGATAAAAAGAGATATGAAATAAAAATAGAGGAGCTTGAGAGTGGAATAAAGGAACTTGATAAGGGTGATAAAAATTACCACACCAAAAGAGGAACAATGGAGATTAAAATAGAGGGCTTTAAAAAAGACATAGGTAAATTAAAACTGGAGGAGGTGAATATATTCCCAGAGGCAGCAGACCATCAAGCTGTTACTCTTAAAAACAACCCCACTCATGAACAGGTAATTGCTGCAGGAGAGAAGGTATTCAAACTGATGGAAAAGGCATACTGGGCATATGATGAAATACACACTATAAAGTCGGCTATAGGTGCTGGGATGCCGAATAACCTTAAAAAAATTGCCCAAGAAATGAAGAAACTACAATTACAAATGGGTAAGGAACTTTTAAAACACGGGCATATAGACAGAAACTCCTATTGGAAATGGTATGGTAGATATATACATTATATGTACCTGAGAAACTTGGTAGATTATAAGCCGTTTGGAAGTGCATATATGAAGGCCGAAGCTGGAGCAAAGATGGAACGTTTGGCAGGAGTTGGCACACACAGCGGTATGCTGGAACATAGGGAAAATTTATCACAAATAGAAAAGCAGCAGATTGCTCATATAAAAGATATAAGAACTGTTATACCCATTGGATTTGCAGAAACAATAAGTGTATTAGCGAATGATAAATATTTTAACCTATTAAAAGACCCAAAGATGGGGGTTATTGTACCTTTTAATAAAATGAAAGGCCCTGTAAAAACCGAAAAAGGATGGGTAATAGAGTATAAAATACCTGACGTACGAACTACTGAGACGTTTAAAAGCGAACGTTTAGATAAACTGACAAATGAAAAGGTTGACAAGGTATGGTTTATACGTATTAAAAACAAAGAAAGGGTGTATCACTTTCATATTGATGAGTTGGCAGATGAAATAAGTATGATGGAAGGGGTTATAAAGAAGCTTAAAAAAGATAAAACGATTGCTGGTTTTTCTGCGGCTGACAGGAAACAACACCTGGTGTATCTAAATGAACTGAAAGCTGCCTTTGCCCCAGTAAAAGAATATTTAGATGTAAATTTTAAAGAAGACCTCCGTAAGAATTATGTGAGAGTGGGGAATAAATACGGGGATATATCAAATGAATATCTCAATAAGGCTGTATATGATGACTTAACACCCCTTATTAGCCCTGAAGCTCATCAGGGGGAAGTGTATATGCAGATAATGAAGTGGAATGCTCAGGTTACTATGGCATTTAAGGCAGGTAAAGTAGCTATTAACCCACCTACGATGTTTAGAAACGTGATTTCTAATATACTTCAAAATAATATGAGGGGCCGCCCTCTCCCTCATTGTCTGCTTGATTTTATGAAGGCACTGACGAGTGCAGCAACAAGAGATAAATGGTGGCAAGAAGCCCGTGATATTGGTCTATTCAGGGGTAATATGATGAAAGCAGAAGCCCAAGAAGCACTTGATCACTTCAAGAAAGCAGAGGCACATACAACTTGGTTTAAGCTTATGAACTGGGTATCTAAATCAACCCATCTATATGGCAAGATAGATGAGGTAGCAAAGCTCGCAATATACAGACAATTAAGAGAGAAGGGGCATATAAACAGGGTTGGACTTGCCTTATCAGGTAAGCCAGTAAACCCATATGAGGCTGCAGTAATAGCATCTAGATGGGGGATGGATTATTCCCAGGCAAGTAGAAGTATTAAACATTTAAGACAACAAGTCTCACCATTTGTAACTTATCAGTATAAAATATTGCCCATGATATTAGAAACACTAGCTCATAGACCGTGGATATTAATAAAATGGGTTGGGTTTCTTGGTGTGGGAACAACAAGTTGGGGGTTTCAGGGGATTGCCCAAACACTTTCCCAGTCACTTCTTGGTATGGACGATGAAGAATGGAAGAAAATGCTTAAACAATTACCTGATTTTATACTGGAAAACAATACCTTTATACCGCTGCCGTGGAAGTCTAAAGATGGTAAGGTAATGTGGTTTGACGGCTTATACTTTATGCCGTTTGGAACGTGGTATGCCACCCTTAAGGATTTATCAAAGGTTGAAGTTGCAGAAGCATTTAAAAATGCAGGAATAAGTAACCCATTCCTTACTGCCTGGTATGCATTAAATTCTGGAACAAGAGATAAACCACCAACAGATCCATTTACTAAACAACCAATATTTAATAAATTGGACTCACCAATAGAGCAGTTTATTAAAATACTTTCATGGACACACAACATAGTAACTCCTGGTGCAATAGAAAACTTTATGGTTCCTGAAGCACATAAAAGGGGTGCTTTAGTCCGCATCTTTGATGTGGAGTGGGCAAAATTACATAATGAAGATCTTCGTGATAAATGGAACAGAAGACTGGGACGTGAACAACTATTGAGAATACTTGGTATCAACCCTTATATAACGTGGGGACCACAGACAATCGCTACCTTTAAGGCAAAAAGGGCATTTTATATGAAGGAACTTAGCAGGAAGTTGCGTACATTACATCCTGTTAAAGATAGAGGTAAAATAATAAAAATAAGAAAGAGATTTAATAAAGAAATAAGGCGTATTACCAAAGCAGATGTGGGATATGTTGGAAGGGGTGTTTATAATAGATGAAAACTAGAATACGTGATATACTATTACTAGGTGTCGTCATA
>CALBXV010000145.1 GCA_937890045.1 uncultured archaeon | reverse complement strand
AAATGAACTTAACATGGTTTTATTTTCATATAGTACTAGCAACAGTTATACTATATAAGGATTACAACGGGACTTTAGAAGACTCGTTGAATAGGTTTGAACAAAAGATTGGGTTGTATACAGAACCAGATACTACTGATACAGAGACCCCACCATTTTATTTACCACCAACAGAACAAGATTCTACTTGGTATTTACCACCTATTGAAGAATCTGTTCCAGATTCTAACTTTGCAGAAACATTACATACTGCATAAAATGAAAACTAAATGTCTATTATGTACAGCAGTAGTAGAAACTGGACACGGATTCTATGACCATTTAGAAGATGTACATATGATGCCTATCAGACGACAGAGAATTATTCAACCTGAGAATTGGATTCATGGTATGTCCTTAGAAAAAAAGGGAATGCTAAGAGAAGAAACTCATAGTGAGTGTATGGAAAGATTTAAGCTTAATCACCCTGAATATGGTACTGACCAATGTTGGTGTCCAGATTGTCTTGGTGGAGAGACATTAACTATGGTGAATAAGGTTTGTGATAAACATGGACAACTTTATATAAAAGAAAAACATAATGGATAAAGCTAAAGTAATAGAAAGATTAGAGTTGCTAACTGATTTAATTGATAGAACAGAACCTGATATACCAAGTGATAAAGCTTTGTTTAGCCATCATATAATTCAGAACCAAGAAAATATAAGATATTTGATAAGTACACTTAATGGTATAAACGTTCCAGATCCAAATAGTCAACGGGAAGATATAATTAGGATTATGAAAGACTCTAATAGGTTTTGGAAAATTAGAAATATGATACTAAGTGGCAAATGGGATAATTTAGAATTGTTAGAAATACAAGAACAACTTGAAGAGTATATAGATAAAGGTCAGAAGATAAATGCTATTAAGTATTATAGAGAGATAATGTCTACACATATGGGAGAACAAGTTACATTGAGAGAAGCTAAAGATGTTATTGATAGTTTTGCACAAAATAGGACTTTGGATATAAAGGACAAACTCTAAATAATGTCACGGAATGTATTTGGTAATAAAAAAATTATTAAGGTAGATAGACATACCAGAACAAAATATATCCAATGGGATATAACAAAAGAAAAATTAAAAATAGCTTTATGGATTGTGTTAGGAGTGTTATATACTTATTATATAATACAACCACAAATCCACTTCTAAAAAATAAGTTGCGTTTTCACGAAATTCGATTATATATATAACCGAACTATTAAATTAGATATGAAGGATTCTTTGCAAGTATTGGCTTTCTTCCTTCAGAAAAAAAGAAAGCGATAGTTAATGATTTAACTGAATTGGATTTATCCTTTTAATTAGTTAAATTAAAACATAGTAAAAAAAGGAGATTCGTAATGAATTCTAAACTAATCGTCGGTGAAACCGAAGATCAAAGACCTTATACGATTGATTATATTTATACAATCCGAAAGGCTTTAATGTTCGACGCCGAATATCAAAGAGATTATGTTGCTAATACAAACAAACGTTGGCAACAGGATCTAATTCGCACCATCCTTAGTGGTGGTATCTTACCCTTAATATATCTCAGAAGAAATATAGACGACAAAGGAAATGTTATCTATGAAGTAGTAGATGGGCAACAAAGGTTGCGCACTCTAATTGACTTTATTGATGGTAAATTTAAGTCGCCTTCTTTTGAAATTAGTGATCAATATGGCAGTCGTAATTTTGGCAACATACTCTATGATGAGTTGCGTGCGAAAGAATACGATTGGCTAACAGACATATTTTTAAATCATACTTTAGCAATGGTTGAAGTTGAAGGAACTGATTGGGAAATGGCTGACTTATTTTTCAAATTGAATAATCTAAATGATATGAAAGCCCAAGAGATACGGAACTGTACGCGTTCTGATTTAGCCGCTTGGGTTAGATCAACATCAAGAGGTATTACCAGTAGGGGATTCAATTATAATGGTAGTATACACCCATTGTTGGAAGTTAATAACAACAAAGGAGTTTATGTTAACTTTACACCAGCTAGACAATCGTATGATGAGTTGTTAACACAACTGCTCATTTACGAAGAAGATATATCCAATGGAATAGCAAGAGGTGTATTAGATAAACTCTATTATGAAAGTGTTTTCAAACACGCATATGGAATAGCTGATACTATGGTAGAAGGATTGAAAAATCCTACGAGCATAGCAGACACTAAACCTCTTGGTAAAATAGTTAAGACTAACTTGGATACTATATTTAAGTTATTGAAAACTGGAAATTACCGTAAATATATGGTAAGAAATGTTCTCTATAATTTGTATATGGTTGTTACAGAACTTCGTAGGGCTAGTGTTCAGATCAAAGATTATGATAAATTCATAAAGTATTTTATGGATATTCATATCAAAGAAAAGACTTTACCTAATTGGATGAAACAGTTGGGTATGGGCGAAACACCATATTCTAATTTAACCAGATTAGGTAAAACAGAAGAACATCTTAAATTGAGGACTGACTATTTTCTCAAACCTCTAGTAGATGACCCTGATGTAGCAGGTGTTGTTATAAAGGATCCAAAAAGAGTAGTATCTGATGAAGACCTTTATGAACGTTGGAGAAAAGTTGGCGAAGTATGTGAACTTTGTGAAGAATCTTTATCGTATGCAGATGCGGTAAAGGGGCACGATATTCCACATTCGCATGGTATTAAAAAAGGTGGTGTATCAACCAAAAAGAATCTTCGGGTATTACACAATGAGTGTAACCAGAAGATGGGTGATACTGCATTTAGCAAGTATAAGAAAACCATTTTTCCAACACCATAGCCTCAGTCATCTAAATAAATAAAAGGGGCTCAACCGAATTTTTAGTTTCCAATAGAAATAAACTTAAAAAATCAACCGAGCCCCTTTTAAAAATTATTGGTAGATAGTATATTTAAATTATACTTATTAATATGATAGAAACAATATCATTAATAGTTATGATTATAATACTGTCATTTTTTGCAGTAGGTTCTTTTTACTTAGCAAATATAGATAAGGAAAGTGATGAAAGATAAATGTGTAAATTGTAAAAGGGAAACCTTATATAGTAAAGAAACTCATATAGATTTTAGGCTCGGATATGTAGAAGGTGCTGGACAATTATGTTTAGATTGTTATGGTGTTGTTTATGGATTAACACCCAAGTTACAAGGTATGGATAAACTTGTTAATAAAATAAAACAAAGTGGGGAAGCTTAATATGAAACAATTAATAATGGATGTATTGGAAGATATGTCAGAAGGACAAATTAATCTTGCATCAGAGGCTGCACGTTTAACAATAGCTAATACTATTATGGCTGCTATAAAAACTAATAATGGTAGAAAGGGATGGGTTTTAGACCTCAGTACTTATAATGGTAAACCTAAATTAGATATGCCAGTTTACGAAAAATCAGATGAACAAATTGAAAAAGAAAAGTGGGTATGTTCTATTTGTGGTAAAAATACTTTTGATGTAGATTATGATAACATTGGTTCAGAATATAATCATTTAGGATGTGAACTTGAGTTGGAAATGAAAGATGATAAAAGAGTAACTGAGGATAGACGAGAAAAGAATTGGTCTCAAAAGAAACACGAAGATAAAGTTTTTATTGCACAAGCAGAAGAAATAGATGGAATGTATTTTGATGATGAAGTAAAAGAGTGGGAAGAAGCTGTAGGTTATAAAGAGGAAGTTAAAAAAACTGATACTCTAATTGATAAATCAGTCGAGGACTTTGAAAGAAATAAACTATCAGAAGAAATAGTAGATGATAAAGATGCTGGATATATTTACGAAAGTCCAGATGGTGGTAAAACGGTTTATAGAAGAGAGTCTGGGAGTGATAAGAAAACGAAGATAAAAATTGAAGTTCAGGATTAGGGAAGATATTCCCGATGATGTTAAAGTTGTAATAGAAACATTTATAGAACAAGCATTAATAGTTGATAAATATGATTTAGATTATATGCCTGCAGAATATATGGCTAATCTAGTAGAAACATTATCTAACCATCCTGAATATTCTGATTTAGTTCTTGAACTTTTAGATATGTTAATTCCAGATTTATATGAATATGAAAAAGAAAATGAAATTGGATAGAGAATATTTTAAAGAAAAGAAAACTGGTAAAAAACCGAAGGGTAGATATACTATATGTTGTGGTCAAGAAAAGGATAGACACATTTTAAATAAGAAGAATAAAGCTGATTGGGTTTTGGTAGAACAACATTGTGAGGACCACCTAACACATTATTCAAATGCTGAAACTATTGAACCTATTTATTGTAAGAAATGTGGTAGACTAATAGAATATATAACTACAATTAGTGAAAAAGCTTGGAAGTAATGTCTCAGTTAAAGTATCCCAAGTTAATAAAAAAGAAAAGAATATTACATTTAAATTTATATAGAAAATATTTTGATGATATAGCAGATGGAAATAAGATTATAGAGTATAGAGATATAACACCTTATTGGACTTCAAGATTACATAATAAAATTTATGATTATATTTATTTTAGGAATGGATATAGAAAAGATTCTCCTATGATGCTAGTAGAATATAGGGGTATGACAATGACAGATAAATTCGAAATACAGTTAGGAAAGGTATTAGATATATGGAATGTTTAGTGTTTTACATTGAAGGGACTATAGGGCATAATTACAGAATAGGGATTTATTAATACTTATTGTAGTAGTATTTAGTTCAAAAACAATTGAATTGCTCCCGTTCTAACAATGTTAAAAAGGAAATGTTATGAAGGAATTAATATTAAAAAGAGTTCCACCTGGAGATAGGTGGGAAGACGCAGTAGATAAATCAAATACATTCGATTCATTAACTGAAGGATTGGAATATGCTTTCCAAAAATCTAAAGGTAGAATAAAAGAATTTCATTTAAGTTCATTTGATGGTGAGATATATTATGTCTTACCCGATCCAGAACTCCCCCCTGAACCACCAAAACAATATAGCTTATACGGAGAAGAAATCATTTAGTGAATAAATTATTATTATGTTTAATAATGGTAGGGCTTGCTAACATAGGAGCATGGTTTCAACATCAAGGTCAATATTTAGATAAGTTTGATTGGATGAAAAATCCATGGTTTCCATTTATTCTTGGTGCACCATTAGGATGGATATTTTGGAAATCTACACAATTTAGTTATGAGTACTTTGGTCAATTTTGGAATGTTAGATTAATAGGATTTGGATTTGGAACTATTATATTTGGTCTAATGACTTGGGGAATATTGCACGAAGCTCCTACATTAAAAACTATTATATGTTTAATGTTAGCTATGTGCATTGTTTTAATACAGGTTACTAATATTATAAAATAAATGTATTTGATGTTATCAGAAAGAAATAAAATAATAGGAATAGATGTAGACGGAGTTCTTAGAGATTTTTGTAATTCATTAATGTCCGTTGTTACAATGTATTATCCAGAATATCTTAAAGAAGGTGTTACAGAAATTACAGATTGGCAGTTAGAGAAAAATTTTAATTGTTCTAAAAAAGATTTACAACAAATATACTGGCAAGATAGATCTAAGGAAGTAATGGAAGAAGCTGATCCAATATTTCATTCTCATCAAGGGATAACATCTTACAATGCAATATATTCAATGGATGCTTTAATGGATTGGGGAAAAGAATTCGGTTATGAGTTCTGGTGTGTTACTTCACAAAAAGAAAATTGTAGACATCATACATTATCTTGGTTAGGTCATCAAGGATTAAATTTTGATAGAGTTGTATTTGTTAAAGGTAGAGATAAGTGGAAAGTAGAAATAGATTGGTTAGTAGATGATTCACCACAAAATTGGCATCATTGGAAAAATGGTAGAAAAAATGAAGAGACATTTATATTAATGGATGCACCATACAATCAGCATATCAAGTCTACATATAGGATTTATGGATTGAATGAAGTAGAAAGGATTGTTGGGTAGGTCGTATATATGTTTGACCTCTCCCACTATCAGTTATAATTATCGAGAATCAGAAAAAAATGAAGGACAATATTGTGTATAATCATGCGGACAACGTGGTTATGGTTAAGTCTCAGGGCGATAAGATAGTCATAATATGTCATTCAGAAGAGCAGCTAGATCAGATCAATGAGAGATTTATGAAGAGGGATGCTAATGTTATCTTAGTGGATTATGAGGAATGGGATGAAGATGATGATATGAAGTGGATTCTGACCTATCAATTACAAGAAGGATTTGATACACCAGTTGTTTATAATTAGTAAGGTATCATTTAGAACACAACTCACGCGTATATAGTAACCTACTTTTTTTTAAAAAAGTCATTGACTTGTATTGGTTTTTAGCGTTAAGATCCAGTAATGAGTGATATTAGTGAGAAAAAAAAGTTAAAAAAAAGCAAAAAAAAGCTTGACTTGTATCGATCTTTTGTTGTAAGATCAGGTATGAGAGAGAGAAAAGAGATGAAAAATTTGAAACATTTTAACCCAATGGCTCTTCGGGAGAAGTATTCTGTTGGGTCTTTAAATAAGAAAAATAACTACTCTTCTTTTTGGTTGGATAATGATTGGGATAATACTGGTTCTATATTTGATGATGAAGATGTAAAACCAAAAGTTGATTTAATTGCATTGTCTTCTTATAGAAGGGCAATTGCTAACTTTGTTAATATCTTAACAAAGAAAGATATTCCTGTTACATTTGCTACCGCTGGTCCTTCCGTCACCGATGGTAAGAAAGTTACTATTTCAGCTAAGTTAGATGATAAACTTTTTGATAGTTCTGTTGGTTTGGCTTTGCATGAAGGTTCACATATCTTACTTTCAGATTTTGATATGGTTAGGAATCTTGAAGTAAATATCCCAAAAGAATATTTCAATAGAGCAGAAGTTAAAGGATTTTCTAAAATGGAAATTCTTTCACATATTAAAAATTTACTAAACTATGTTGAAGATAGACGAATTGACAACTATGTTTTTTCTAATTCTCCTGGATACAAAGGTTATTATCATTCAATGTATAAGAAGTATTTTCATTCTAAAATTATTGATAAGGCTTTAGGTACTGATGAATATACTGATAATAACTGGGATTCATATATGTTTAGAGTTATAAATCTCACTAATAAGAATACTAATCTAAACGCTCTTGACGGTCTTCGTAAAATTTATACTTCAATTTTTAAAGATAATGGTGGTGTAAAAAATATAAAATCTACTGATGATGCTTTCAAAGTTGCTCTCAAAGTTTATGATGTAATCCTTAATAATATTCCAGATGGTATTGAAAATGTAAATAGTGAAACTGGTGAAATCTCTTATGAGAAAGCAGATGGTAGTGATTCTTCTGATGAAGGTAATGAATCTTCAGGTGGTGAAAGTGATGATAAATATAAAGGATTGAATGATGATGAATTTGATTCTTTACTTGATAGTATTAAAGAAGGTGAATCATCTGAAAGTGGTAATGGTGGGGCAAGTATAGATTTACCTGGTAAATCTTCTTCTAATGAAAATGTCGAAGGTACTCAAATTGATATTGCTGAAAAGAAAATAGAATTAACTGATGCACAGAAAAGACAATTAGTAAAGGCTTTTGAAAAGCAGAAGAAATTTATGGATGGTGATATCACTAAAAAGAAAGTTTCTAAAAAAGATAAAGCATCATTAGATGCAGTTGAATCGGCTGGGATGGAATACAGAGAAGTTGGTAAGAACTTAACTAATTATTATACAGGAAAAAATACACCTACTAAAGTTATTGTTGTTAAAAATTTCAATAAAGGTTTAGTTGATAGTGATACTGTTGGTATGATTTCAAAATGGCAGGGTGATAATTATGGTACAGATGGATATAGAGACACTTATATAGAAGATGGTGTTAGATTGGGAACTATCTTAGGTAGAAAACTTCAGGTTCGTGGTGAATCTCGTGATACTAAATATACCAGAAAACTTAATGGTAGAATTGATAAGAGATTAATTGCTGAATTGGGTTTTGATAATCAGAATGTTTTTAGTCAAACTTTTGTTGATAGTTATCCAGATGCTCACTTACATATTTCTGTTGACGCTAGTGGTTCTATGAGTGGTGATAAGTGGACTAAAACAATGACTTCAGTTGTGGCTATGGCTAAAGCAATTGATATGATTTCTAATGTTGATTTGGTAATCTCATTTAGGTCTACACAAGATAATGGTGGTTATAGATATAGAAGATCATCATCTGATAATCATCCTATTATTTTGATTGCTTATGATTCAAGAAAAGATTCTTTTACTAAAGTAAAAACTTTATTTAAATATCTGGGAGCTAGTGGTACTACTCCTGAAGGGTTATGTTATGAAGCTATTATGAATGATATGATACCTTCTGGTAGAGATAAAGATTCTTATTTCCTAAACTTTTCAGATGGGATGCCGATGTTTGGAAATAAAGATATTGATTATCATCACGATACAGCAATCAATCATACTAAGAAAATGGTTAAAGAAATTCGTAATCGTGGAATTAAAGTTTTAAGTTATTTCATTGGGTCTTCATATGAAAGACAAGATAGTACTTCAGCTTTCAATAGAATGTATGGTAGTGATGCACAATTTATTGATGTAACTTCTGTTATGTCTGTTTCTAAAACAATGAATAAGACGTTCCTTAAAAAGTAATGTTTAAGTGGATTGTAAATAAGTTTTATAAGAATAATCCTGAATGT
>CALBXV010000144.1 GCA_937890045.1 uncultured archaeon | reverse complement strand
ATCAACTCATCTGGGAAGAGCCTCCTAGCAGGCCAGTTCATTCTTGAGGCCATGAGCCAAGGAGAGCGATGTCTGTCTGTGTCTTTAGAAATGTCCCCACGTTCTCAGCTGATTAGACTTTGGAGGCAGGCCTCAATGGAGGTGAAACCGTCCATCGACTTCGGCTTGATGTTCTCAGCCTGGAGTCGAGAACGGCTGTACTTCTTTGACAAGCGTGGGTCTGTGGACCTGAACACGCTTATGGCGGTCATACGCTACAGCTTAGACCACTTTGAGACACGCTTTATCCTAGTGGACAGCCTGATGACAATAGGCGGTGTGGCTAACGATGACTACAACGCACAGAAGCAGGTGGCTGCTATGATTGCTGAGACAGCCCGTGATCTGGACTGTCACATACTCCTGGTAGCACATGCTCGTAAGTCTATGTCTATAAAGGACAAAATAGACCGTTTTTCTATAAGGGGCGCAGGGGAACTCGCTGACATTGTTGACAATGTACTGCTCCTACAGCGATATTACCCTGACGACCCTGACGACGCTGATGCGTACCTGTCTGTTTCTAAGGCACGCCATTGGGACATGGCTGAGTGCAATATAGACCTGTTCCTTGATCCACCTAGTCTACAGCTTTACACCTCTACCCACCCACCAAAGAAGTTGCTAATGGATGACGATGACTTAGATGGATAAAGCCTGGAAAGCATTTGAGCGTAGGGTAGCCGAAAAGACAGGCGGTGAGCGCATCCCTGTGGCTGACAGGAGGTCCCACCTGGACGTACTTCACCCCCTATTGGGGATTGAGTGCAAGTACCGCCGTACTGTGTCCAAGTTCCTTAAAGAGGCTCTGGAGCAGGCTAAGGCAGGCTCTGAGGAAGATAGTCTCATCCCTGTGGTTGTTCTAGGCGAGAAGTACCAGAGCGACATGTACGCTTTCATGGATCTGGACCACCTTCTAAGAGTCTTGGACATAATGAAAACGCTTTTGGAAGAGCCTCCGACTATCTTAGTTGGGGAAGGAGAGACTGAGTGAGCCTATATCAAGACTACATAGCTATATCCAGGTATGCACGCTATCTACCTGAAAACAAAAGGAGAGAGACTTGGCCTGAGACTGTCAACAGGTTTATAGAGTTCTTTTCTGAATATACAGGGGAAGATTTGAGCTTCTTACAGAAGCCTATCGAGGAGAAAAAAGTTCTCCCTTCCATGAGAGCGATTATGACCAGCGGAAGAGCGTTAGAGAGGGACCACTGTGCTGGCTACAACTGTGCATACGTTGCTGTGGATCATGTGAGGGTGTTTGACGAAGCCCTGTACATCATGCTCTGTGGTACTGGGTTGGGCTTCTCTGTGGAGCGCCAGCATATAGCTAAGCTGCCAGAGATAGCTGAGTCCTTCTACCATACTGATACAACCATAGTTGTAAGTGACTCTAAGCTGGGCTGGGCAAAGGCTCTGAAAGAGTTGGTTAGTATGTTGTATTCTGGGCAGATGCCCAAGATAGACACTTCCAACGTCAGGCCAGCAGGAGCTCCTCTTAAAGTTTTCGGGGGAAGGGCATCAGGCCCTGAGCCACTGGAAAGGATGTTTAAGCACTTTATGAGAGTCTTTGAGAACGCTGCAGGCCGTAAACTCAACTCTATCGAAGTACATGACCTTATCTGTTACCAGGGAGAGGCTGTCCTGGTAGGTGGTGTTAGGAGAACCGCCCTTATCAGCTTGTCTAACCACAGTGACGAGAGGATGCGAAATGCGAAAAGTGGACAGTGGTGGGTGGAGAATCCCCAAAGAGCACTTGCGAATAATTCAATCTGCTATACCGAACAGCCCGATGTGGGCGCTTTCATGCGTGAATGGCTGGCTATATACGAAAGTAGGTCAGGAGAACGTGGGCTCTTTAACCGTGAGGCATGTAGAAGTATGCTCCCCGAAAGGAGAGAGGGCGACCACGATTTCGGTACTAACCCCTGCAGCGAAATAGTCCTTAGATCTGCCCAGTTCTGCAACCTCTCAGAGGTGGTATGCCGTCACGGCGATACCTTAGAGTCTCTGAAGAAGAAAGTAGAACACGCCACCATCTTAGGAACTGTACAGTCAAGCCTTACTGACTTCAGATACCTGCGGAGCATCTGGAGGAAAAACTGTGAAGAAGAGCGCCTGCTAGGCGTAAGCCTTACTGGGATATATGACTGTCCGTTTCTGATGGACTGTACTCCAGCAGAGCTCTCTATCCTAAGAGATCACGCGATCAAGACCAACCGCAAGTGGGCTAAGAAGCTGGGTATTAACCCATCCACTGCAGTGACCTGTGTGAAGCCGTCTGGGACGGTGAGTCAGCTCGCGTCCTGCAGTTCGGGCATCCATCCCGCCTACAGCCGTTATTATATTCGGAGGGTCCGAAACGACAAGAAGGACCCCCTGGCTCAGGTTATGATCGACGCAGGGATCCCCTGTGAGGAAGATAAGGCAAACCCAGAGGCATGGGTGTTCTCCTTCCCAATGATGTCTGAGGGGCTAACCAGGAAGTGTATAGGGCCTATTAAACAGCTCGAGGTGTGGCTCAAATTCGCTCTCCACTGGTGTGAGCACAAACCAAGTATGACCTGCTATATGGGGGAGAAGGATTGGCCTACTGTGGGGTCCTGGGTATGGAGTAACTTTGATGTGCTGAATGGTGTATCGTTCCTGCCGTCAGCTGATGATGGGCATGTATATGAGCAGGCTCCCTACGAAGATCTAGATAGTCTTTCTTATTCTACCCTAAAAGAAGCAATGCCCAAGGAAATAGACTTTTCTTTTGAAGAGGCCATGGACAATACAACCGCAAGTCAGGAATTAGCCTGTACGGCGGGGGTGTGTGAGATATGATACCCAAAGATAAGCGATGGCAAAATAAGGACTACCTCAAGTTTGTCAGCGAGATGCCGTGTTCGAACTGCAGGATTATAGATGGTACTGTGGTTCCTCATCACCTCAAGCATCGGTACTCCCCGTGGGGTGGAGGGGGCATAGGCCTTAAAGCATCTGATATACTTACGATGCCATTATGCCATGACTGCCATACTCGAGCTCACAACGGGGACGGAGAGATACTGGACTTCCAAGCGCCTTTTATCTTCAAAGCGCTTGACGCAGCTACCAAGCATGATGTAATATCCATCACATACAAGCCCTATGAGTATTACAGGTTATGATTGACGAACAAACAGTAGAGAGTGCGCTAGACTTCCTGCGGGACAACGCAGGCAAGATTGGCAAGGCTCGAGCGGAACGTGTGTACCTGGAACAGTTCAGGAAGAGCAAGAAAGCTATTCTGTTCGATCAAGCTAACGAGGACACAGTAGCAGCAAAAGAGCAATGGGCGCTCCGTCACGCAGACTACCTACAGGTACTGGATGCGTTGAGAGCAGCCGTTGAGGAAGATGAACGACTCAGATTCTTGAGTGCAGCAGCGGAGGCAAAGATAGAGGTATGGAGGACTATCCAAGCGAACGTGAGAGCGGAACAAAAGGCTTTCTAATGAACTCGAACGATTTTCTGAAAACAGAGGCAGAGTGGTTGCAGGAGTACGAGGATACAGGACAAGCAGCCAATCATGCAGAAGAGTTAAACCAACAGCGGAGGACCCCGATGGCATACTATGACCAAGAAGACAATGTACTAATCGTATACCTGCAGGACGATAGGTCAAACCCTAAAGCCCCGTCCTACACTGGGAAGGGCCTAGCATGGGGTAAGGCCACCAGAGCAGCCGTCTGGCATAACGTCAGCAAGAACGGCAAAGACTACCTCAAGATAAGACTTGAGGAGCCCAGGGACAGTGCACCGTCACCTGAATACACTAAGAAGCCAGCCAGCGACATACCATTCTAATGATTGAGACGCCTATTAATTACCCTGATGGTAGTGTGGTAATTCTAAATTTTAACCCGAAGAAACACTACTATAATGTGGAAGATAAGTACGTCCCTTCCGTCACCACAGTGCTGAATGTTATCTCTAAGCCTGCTCTCGTACCCTGGGCTGTCAAGATGGGAGCGGAGTGGTTTACAGAAAACTGCGAGGCTTTTACGCAAGCAGAGCTCTCCGTAGAGGAGATGGTGAAGGGTATCAAGGGAGCTCATCGTAAACGATCAACTGAGGCCATGGCAATAGGTACGATGGTCCATGATTGGTGCGAGGCTGCTATCAACTGGAAGCTGGGGCGCGGTGACATTCCTGACACTCCAGACAACGAGGCTGCTGAGAACTCAATCAATGCCTTTAGGGATTGGATCAAAGAGAATGATGTGGAGTTTATAACCTCTGAGGAGAAGGTCTACAGCAGGAAGTATAACTACGCAGGCACGATAGATGCTGTGGCTAAGGTGAACGGAGAGTTCTCTGTGATCGACTTCAAAACATCCAAGGCTATCTACAACAACTACCACCTGCAGTGCGCTGCCTACTCTCAGTGCGTAGAAGAGATCTATGATAAGCCAGTAGACGCATCCTATATTCTGCGGTTCGACAAGCAGACTGGAGAGTTCGAGTCAGGCAGGTCCAACGAATCAGCGGAGAACTTCAAGGCCTTCAAAGGATTCCTTGACGGTTACCTGCGTCTTACTGAGTTAGACAATAGGAGTAAGCGTAAATGAACAGAAGTTTATTCAGCGGAGAAGATGAGGACATCCTAGCGATGGTTCAGTTCCACATGGTGTCTGCGGTATCGCTAATGAGAATCATTCTCGATAACGGACTCCTTGAGAAGGACATGTTTCGTAGGGTCCTAGAAGAGATGGCTAAGAACTCAGGCTGTGTTCGGGAAGAGGCTCTGTGGGAAACCTACAAAGACTTCCTGGATGAGAAGATAGACTTCTCGTTAGCATCTGTTAGCCGTATAAGGGAAGGAGAAGAGCTCTGAATCTCTTAATCATTGGGGATCCTCATGCTCACCCTGACTATGACAACAGCAGGTTTACTGCGCTGGGGAAATTCATTGTAAAGGAAAAGCCGGACGCTATCGTATGTATAGGTGATATGGCTGACATGCCAAGCCTGTCCTCTTATGACAGAGGAACGAAAGGCTTTGAAGGAAGGCGGTACAAGAAGGATGTTGCTGCTGTTATAGATGCACAAACTAGATTGCTTACCCCGATAAGAAAGGCAAAGAACTACAATCCTAAGCTGTACATGACATTAGGTAATCATGAAGAGAGGATCATCAGGGCAGTCAACTCTACTCCAGAGCTTGAAGGAGCTATAGGGATAGAGGATCTGAAGTACAAAGAATTTGGTTGGAAGGTAACACGCTTTAAGAAGTGCGTTACTATAAAAGGCATAACATTCAGTCACTACTTTACATCTGGTATAGCTGGGAGGGCTATCAGCTCTGTCCATATAGGACACATGATGATAACCAAGCTCCACTGCTCTGCTGTGCAGGGTCATTCACACCTGTACAATCACTCAGAACAGACACGCCCAGATGGGCAGAAGATATTTGGTTTGTCCGTGGGGTGTTACTCGCATCCTAAGTACACCGAATCATGGTGTCGGGACACAGAGTACCAGTGGTGGAGAGGGGTTGTGATGTTGGAGGGATTAGACGGAGAGGGGTACTACAACAGCATCAGAGCGATCACTCAAAGAAGTATTAAATAAATATTATATCTAGAACACAGCCCTTGGGAAAAGCTGTGAGGCCATACGGCACAGGCTTCTCTTCCTCCTTGCTCTCTCCAGAGAAGTCCTCATAGTCTAGGGTGTTGGCTATCTTGAGCGTATCATCGTCTTCGTAAATATGCCACCCAACGGAGAGTATCTCAGGGCAGTCAGCATCCTTTTCCCAACCACTTGTGGCTAAAACATCACGCCACTTAACAAGGCAGAGCTTGTGTTCAGCCACCCTTATCCTTACCCTTAAACTTTATAGGGCCTGGGAGTAACCATGAGAAGAGCATGGGGACTATTACTATGAGTATTAGAGCCCAGCCACCCATCTCAATCAGGGATCCCAGCAGTGTCCAAAAATTATCAGGACTGCACATCGTTTTCCCTCCTATTTCTGTCAGGAATTGGGTGTACACCATCTCTGTCGTTACATCCCCC
>CALBXV010000143.1 GCA_937890045.1 uncultured archaeon | reverse complement strand
ACACAAGTCAAGGCCATAGATCATATAGTTAACCGATTAGATAAAATAGAGAATTTTTTGGATCAAATATCAAGAGAAGTTGAGAAAGATAATAATGTGGACAGGATTGTTCATTAATTTAAAACAATAACTTTTTCCTTGTATTGAACACCATTATAGTGTATAATGGTTGTGTTGTTATGATGAAATGAGAGATGTATTTTCATCATATTTTTGTAAATCCTTTTAAAGGAGATGTTTATGGGTATGTCAGTAAAACATGGTCAACCGAAAATTGGCCGAAAGAACGCTCGCAAGATGACTCGTGCTGAATGTGAGCTAACAGATTTGCCTCGATGGGTTCAGATTTATACTAGCCCTGCTACTGGTGAAACTGCGTTTAAGAACGCAGACATTGTCGGTGGCGCAAAGACTGTTTATTCTATCCGAAAGAAACTTTCTAAGTTTTGGGGATAGGATATGATTGTGGGGGGGCTTCGGTCCCCTCATTTTTTTCTTTACTTGGTGGAATGGATAACATGAAGAAATTTATTTTGTTATGCTTTGTTCTTATTTCATGTACTGCATTTAGTGGTAGGATTGCTTATGAACCAAAGCTATCTGAATATAAAAATGAAGTTAGGTGTTTAGCTCAGAACATTTATTTTGAGGCTAGAGATCAACTTATTAAAGGTCAGATTGCGGTTGCTCTTGTTACTATAAATCGTGTAGAGAGCCGACGGTTCCCGAATACTATATGTAAAGTTATTCATCAAGGCAGTCGTTATGATAATGGTGAGATAAAAAGAGATAAGTGTCATTTCTCTTGGTATTGTGATGGTAAATCTGATAGACCAAGAGATAGATTAGCATGGAAAATTTCAATGCTAATATCAAGGGCTATGTTGTTACAGCCAGGTGTTCATATTAAACGCTATGGTGAACCATGGCCGATAGAAGATTTCTTACATGGTGCTACTCATTATCATAGAGTAGATATTAGTCCATATTGGAATCGTAAGATGATTAAAGTCGCAACTATAGGCGATCATGTATTTTGGAAGGATTATTTAAACGATTGATGGCAAATCATACGGGGAGGAAATTGAATGTCAAAGGAGAAGAAAGTAGACGCACAGCCGTCAGTCGAAGAATATGGTATATATCTTCTGATGGATGAAATATCTGATAGTAGTTGTAAAGATGTTATTCAATTTATTATATCAAAAAATATATCAAAACCATATCCAAAGTATTTACAGTTAATTATTAATTCTGGAGGTGGTGATTTACAAGCAGCTTTTGCTCTTATAGATATAATGAGAGGGAGTGCAATACCTATTCATACAGTTGGTCTTGGGTGTATAGCATCCGCTGCAGTATTAATATTTATTGCAGGTGAAAAGGGACAAAGAGTATTAACACCGAATACCTCAGTATTGTCACATCAGTATTCGTGGGGAACATATGGTAAAGAACATGAGTTGTTTAGTACAGTTAAAGAATATGAGTTGACTACAAAACGAATGATGAATCATTATAAAAAATGTACGGGCCTTACTGAGAAAAAAATTAGAGAATTTTTATTGCCACCACATGATATTTGGTTGAGTGCAACAGAAGCAAAGAAGTTTGGAATTTGTGATAGTATTAAAACAGTCTATTAAGGAGAAGAAATGAAAATAACAGTTGGCGATACCATAATGAAAGATGGCAAGATTATTAAAGTTCGCGATAAAGAAAAAGAATATAAACCAAAAATTGTATCAGATACCATACCAACATTTGTGCAAGACATTGATGGCAGGTGGATAAAGAACCCACTCTTTGTTAAAGATGTTGATGGTAAATGGATTAAAAATCCAGATGTTCAGGTGGAGTGCGACAACTAATGACTATTGATTTAAATTTGAATATTGAACAGTTAGTTAAAGATAAAGGGCTACCTTATATGGAAGCAGTTTTACATTATGCAGAAACTTCTGAACTAGAACCAGAAGTAATGGCGAAAATGCTGAACCAATCCATTAAAGATAAAATAGAAGTTGAAGCACAAGAGCTTCATATGTTGAAACAGACCGGAAAGCTTCCACTATAAGAAAGGAGAGGTGAACTTGTGGGCATGGGTGGGCAAAGATTTCATAATGAAATCTTGGAAGCGGATATATAATGATACAGAGTAATATAATAATATAACGTAATAAGGAGTATAAGCATGGCAAGTTTTAAAGAAATGAAAAAGAACCGTATGGCTAATTTGGAATCTCTTTCCAAACAAGTTGAGAAGTTAGCAGAAAAACCTTCCTATGAAGATGAACGGATCTGGAAACTAGAACGTGATAAGTCTGGTAACGGATACGCAGTAATTCGATTTCTCCCAGCAGCACCAAAAGAAGATGTTCCGTGGGTTCGTATTTGGACACATGGCTTTAAGGGTCCCGGTGGATGGTACATTGAGAATTCTTTGACCACTCTTGGTAAGGATGATCCTGTATCAAAAGCTAATACAGCTTTATGGAACTCTGGTATTGATTCTGATAAGAACATAGCCAGAGAACGCAGACGCAAACTTAACTACTATTCAAACATCTATATTGTTGAGGATAGTATGAATCCAGAAAACGAAGGTAAAGTATTTCTCTTTCGTTATGGTAAGAAAATCTTTGAGAAGATTACTGGTGTTATGAATCCAGAATTCAAAGATGAAACTCCACTAAATCCTTTTGACTTTTGGGAAGGGGCAAACTTTAAAATCAAGATGCGTCAAGTAGATGGTTTTCCAAACTATGACAAATCTGAGTTTACTGATAAATGTCCTTTGGATAGTGATGAGAAGAAGATGGAAGAAGTTTGGAGTCAGCAGTATCCTCTAAACGAAATTATTGATGAAAAGAATTTCAAGAACTATGCAGAACTTGAAGCTCGTTTCAATACTGTAATTGCTCGTCAAGGAGATGAGTTTGTTGGTAATATTGAGGAGAGTACAGAGGAACCAGTTGCTTCGTCAGAAAAGACTGATGATACTTTGGACTACTTCAAGAAGTTAGCAGAACAAGAGTAACTTCATATCGGAGAGGGCTTCATGCCCTCTCCATTTTTATGTTGTTAGGTTTCCCATCTTAGGATTTCCTACTGGTCTTTGTTGACCAACTACCATAGTTGATTCACCAAGAGTTGTGTTATTTACAGTAGTAGTATTAATTCCAACATTACCACCAGCAGAGCCACCAGATAAA
>CALBXV010000142.1 GCA_937890045.1 uncultured archaeon | reverse complement strand
TTTATATGTTGTTGAACTAATTTTACATGAGAATATAAATCTCCCCATTCATTTAATTGTTCTTTTGATTCACTCTGAAATTTTCTCCACTTTTGCCAAAATTCTCTATCATTTTTCATTTAAATTCCCCTGATAATGTTGTTGATAATCATTTCAGCTTTACACCACTTACCACACTCCTCTGGAGTTCTAATTTCATTTAATTCTTTATTAACACTCTCTCTCATTGGATACATAAATGCACCTTGTGTAGATGGATTTGATACAAAATCAAATGCTATAAGTTCAAAATCAGGTTGAACTTCTTGTGCAGGAACTTCACCTTTTCCACCATCATCTTCTGATACAGTTTCTACTGATCCAAGACCTCTTGAAGATATACCTAATTTAATACCAGATTTAAATAACTCTGTTAATATATTTCCTGCAGGAGTCCTTAAAACCTCTACTGTACCCTTTAAACTATTACCATCCCACCACATCTCTTTAATATTATGAGAAGCATTTTGCAAATTAACTACCGAACTTTCTGGATGATCTAATTCACCTAAAGCTCTGCTCTCTCTTATAAAATTTGTAATATATTTTTTAGCTTCACGAACTAAAGTATCTTTTGGATAAATTCTACCATTCTGATTTTTAGATTCTGCGCGTTGTAAAATACCAGTAACTACTAATTTCCCATTATTTTCCTTCATAGATTCAGTAATTTGTGCTGGACTGACTTCAAATGGTAAATAATCTACTAAGAGCTGTCTATTCATATTTAACTCCTCATCCTTATAATTTCTTCTCTAATTTCGGCTAACTTTTTTATAAGACTATCAATCTTTTTAATTGCATTTAGCTTATCATTGCGCCAAACGTTTTTTAACCACAATTTTTCTTTCCGTATACTATCTAATAATTTATACGCAACGGAAAATCTTTCTTTTTCCCAATGTTTGCTCATTTGAAAACTTAAAATTAATATAAATTAGCTATTGCTTTTGATAATTTAACCAATCTCTCATTTATTTTAGTCAAAGCCGTATGAGTAGTTTTCCAATAATCTGTAGACCCAACTTTGAGTTCTTTCTTCAAACGAACATTCATTTTTACAGTTTTTTCCAGCCCACTAAGAGAATTTTTAACTTCCCTAACTGATAAACCAATTTTTTGTTTTGGAGTTAAACTCTCATCATTTCTCCAATCATGATATCTTCCCTCTTTAAGCATAGGTGTTGGTTTGTGAGCTCTTTTGTTATCAAAATTTTTGTGAGGATGTTCTTTTACTGTCTGAAATGTAGTTCCGACATTAGGATTCTGGTGTCCTTCTTGATATCCACTTTCTTTATCTTCATCATCCTTTTTCTTCTTTTTAAAAGCATGTGGTGTTTTGGGTGGACCTGCACCACCATCAATATTTCCAGTCATTGAGGCTTCTTTAAGTTCCCTCATAATTAATTCACGGATCATTTCTCTTAATTTATCTATATTAACAGACATTTTTTAGCTCCTTAATCAATTCATAATATCTCATAAGAGTTACTACTTGTTTATCTTTTACAATATTACCCTTATTTACCGATTCCAATTGATTTATAGCCTCTTTCAATTTAATCTTAGTTACTTGATCATTTATTTTAGGTATAAACCTGCTTAAAATACCTCTCAATTTGATTGTTTCATTTTCAATAAACTCTTTAAGAGAATTTGTGTTAGAAATATTATTAATATATTCCCGTAACAAATTTTTCTGTTCCTCATTTAAACTTTTGTACTTTTTATTAAATCTTTCTACTAAAATTTCATATGCCAAAAGTCTTAAATCTTTTTCTTGCTTCTTATAATTACTAACAGTTGTTTTACTTACCTTTTTCGGTGCAATTCCCTCTCTAACCAAATGATTTACTACAGTATACCGATTATCAATTTGTTCTGTTGGATCGAATGTTTCTTCCGCACTTTCAGATAAAAATAATTTATAAATTGATGCATGTAATTTATAATTTGGAATTCTTGCTCTAAAAAAATCTTCTACATTAATAAAATTGTCCTTTATTTCCTTAATAAGATTATATTTTTCTCTGCGTAAAGAAGAATTTACTAACTTTTGTCTAGATTGAACAACTGCATCCACCAATCTATTAGCTTTTTCCTCAGACCCATAGTTCTCAGCAATCAATATTTCATATAATTGCTTTTCTTTCCCCAATTGAGTCTTATCATTGAAATATTTTTTTAAAATATTAACAGCTTTTGAATTTTTTCCATTCAAAACATCTGCCGTAATCTGTCGTGTTAACAGTTCAAATAAAATTCCAGTATTTTTGATTTTGGAATGCTTAAGTTTTCGAGCCATCTTGTTACTCCATTTTCCATAAATAAATTATGTTGTAATTAGTCAATTATAAATATATAGATATTCAGTTTTCGTTTGAAGTATCACTTCTATTATTTGACACTTCTTCCTTATATTCTGCTTCTACATCCATTGTCTCTGCTAAAAGTTGTTTATCTTTCTTATTTACATTCTTATCCATTTGTGTTGTCAAAGAATCATAATGAGCAAGAGCAACACCATACTTTTTACTTGCAGCAAAAGCCTTTCTTTTATCATGAGCACCTAAAGGATCTCTTCCTCGAGCACTACCATCTTTTCCATATTTTGGACCTTCTTTCGGTCTTCCACCAATACCTTTTCTATCAATACCATCACCATCTGAAGGAATATCCAAATCTAATTCCCTTCCAGTTCTTGCAGATCCTCCCTGAGTAATTTTTGCAGCAGCAACTGGAATTGATGCAAGATCAACAGGAGTACCTATTGCTTGAGCACTTCTTACTGGATCATTTCCTTCTTGTTCTATTTGATCATATCTAAACCTTCTCTTTTGATCTGTAAGTAATCCTAATCTAACAGCCTGCTTTTGTTCCTGAGTAAAATTAAAGATATTATCATAAATCCAATCTGTATCCATCATTTTATTATCTTTCATATCATTTGCTAATGTTACCTTAGAATTCCACAACTCAACTTTTTCTTGTTCATATATTGTAGATGGATTTGTTAACTCTAATTCAAAGTTTACTAAATCTGCATCCCTAAATCCCTGTGCGTATAAATGAACAATAGCAATCTTTGTTAATTCACTTACGGTAATTCTTTGGATTCTTTCAATCGTTCTTGCAAACCTTACATCTTCAGCTGCTAACGTAGCTTTACTACCAACTGCTTCTTCATAACCAAGATATGCTTTTGGAATTCTAAGAGCAGCTAACATTTTTTCTTTTAAATAATCAATATCTTCTATAGCATTATATTCCATTCCACTTAAAGTATCAATACCTGTTCCACTATCACCACCACGAACTGGTAAGAAAAAATCTTCAGTTAAATTTTGAATATTATACTTTAAATTATATTCACCAGTATCCTTATCTATAACAGGAGCCTTTTTCATCTTATTAACTATCTGTTGCATATAATTGTCAACTTCACCTGGTGGAATATTACCAATATCTATACTAAAAATTCGTTTTTCTGGAGCCCTCATAATACGATGAATCAGCATAGCATCTTCCATCAACATTAATTGTTTCCAAACCTTACGAGCACCTTCTAATTGAGAGCGACCATATGGAATAAAATTAGTATCTGATAACAATCTAAAATGTGCCATCTCATAATTTTCAAATTCATTTGTTTCCCCTGGAGACATAGACTGTGCTACTGATCCTCTCTCTGCTTCCATTACAAACTTTACATAATGTGGATTTTCTGGATCCTCACCTTCCACACGAGTTACATCAAAAACAGAAAGTGGTATAACATTATGAATTCCATATTCTTCAGATATTTCTAATTGTAAAAAGAAATCACCATACTTACACATATTACGAATCCAAGGCCATAAATTAAATTCAAGATTTAATATCTCATAAAAAAGATTATTTAAAATATCATGAACATTATGATCTTCTGTTTTTACCGCTAATACTTTTCCGTATTCCGACTTCATTGAAGATTCATCTGCGTATATATCTAATGCAGAAGATATAATTGGATCTGCATCCATAGAATCATAATCTTTAAATAATCCCAATCTTTGAGTCTGTTTATATGCTGCTTCAGATTGATATCCTGTATTTACATTTGAATATAACCTTGTAAACCTATCTGTAAGATACCGTCTAGCAATAGATTGTGCCTTTTCTGTATCTGCAACCTTTAACTTTCTTCCACCTACATGTCTAACAATGACATTAGTTGAAAAAAGTCTTTTTAATCTACTATATAGATCTGTTTGTGCCATTTTTTACCTCTTTATTTTATTAACCAAGTTAAATCTTCTTTTTTGCCATCAATTTCCCAATCCCATCCAATATCTTGATGATCAGATGGTGTATAAACGGGTTCTGACATACCCATTTTATCTAAAGTTTTCTTTTGCAATTCAATTCCTTCTGCCCTAAGTCTTAATGCCGTATCTCTTATCCATAATCCTATTGCCAAACTTATAACCAAGTCATCATTATATCCCCTCATAGCTTCTGCACGTTGATTATGATATATAAATACAAATAATTCATCTATTAACCTCTGAGAATTTATCTTAATAGATTTATCTCTAAAATATTCCTCTAACTTAGCAATCACCAATGGTCTTGTCTTCATTGTCATACTAAATCCTGGAATCATATTGCGTTCTATATTTCTATACTTATTTGTAAGTTGATGTTGTACATCAACATATTGTAAATCTTTTGAAGTATAAAAGAGATTTTGATATTCTCTATCCAAAATAGTTTGTATTGCCGCCCAACCAATATTGTTATTTTCAATAACTAATAATGCATTATTATATTCAGTAGCAACATTAAAGCACAAATTTCCAAAATCTCTTGTAGATACTTTACCTTTATATTCTGCAACTTGTTCTACTTCCTCTATATCAATAACATGAAACGCAGAAAAGTCTGTTCCATCACCCCTTGAAACATCAGCACATAAAATATAATCTCTTGTATAATTTGGTTGTTTCCAAATCCATAAATTTCCATCAATACCTCTCTTCTCTACAGCTTCTTCTACAATTGTATTTTGATATTCCTCTAAAATCTTACCATCTATTACAGTTTGACCAGAAGTTATAAAATCACAATCACATTCTTGAGCTGCCATCGAAGGACCTAACAACTTATCTTGTTCATCTCTCCATTCTTGTTCTCTGTCTGGATGAACAGACCAATGCAATCTTATAAAATTAAAATCATTTATTCCTTCTTCAGCCTCAACCCAAGTTTTGTGAAACCAATTACCAACACCATTTGGTGTAGAAAGTACTAAACAATTACCACCAGTAGCCAATGTTTGTTGTGCGGATGCCCAAATAGAATCTATCTTTTCAATAAATGCTGCCTCATCCAATACCAACAATGACAATGCTTCAGAACGACCAGCTTCTTCTTTACTCGAAATAGCTTTAACTTGTGAACCATTCTTATATCTCAATGATAATTTATTATCCTCAACACAACTTTGTTTTAACCAAGAGGGTAAATTGGCGTGCATCACTCTTACTTTTGTTACTAAATTCTTTGCAGTATCTTGCTTTGTAGCAATAACCAATATGTTCTTATCACTCTGAAATGTCATCATCCATAATGCGTATCCTGCAGTCAATGTTGATATACCTAACTGACGTGCTTTCAAAATAATATTATAATCATTTACCGCCAAGTCCTTTAAAGTTTTTTCTTGAAAGTCATACAAATGAAAAGGTATTTTACCTTTCATTGGGTGTTGAATTACACAATATTTTCTCAAGAAGTAAATTGGATCTTTAGCACACTCTACATACTCTGATTTTATTACTTCTTTTAGTTGTTTTTCTTTCATTAATTTGATACATCCACAATTTTAACTCCCAAATAAGTTGGAATAATTATAGCAGCTGCTCCATAAGTAAAATACATCCACTTATTTTCAAACCACTTCGGTTTTTCTAATTTTGCTTGATTTTCAGCAATATCCACTCTTTCTTGTAGAAGTGCAATCTGTTCATCTTTTTTTACTAATAAAAGAGAATCCGTTTTTGCACTTTTTTCATATTCAGATACCATTTTTACCAATACTTCATTTTCCTTTTGTATTTTTTGAATATTATCACTAATTCCCTTTATCTCTTCATCAGAAAGGGTTTCTTGTCCATACAAAGGAACAATTAAAAATAATAAACTTAATAAATATCTTATATTACGGGTAAAGTACTTCAACATTACCACTTCCGCTTACTCTCGCAACTCCTATTTCGTACAAAGACTTTGTATTTAAATCAGCTGCAGTCAAACTACCACCACCATTAAGTGTTAGTACTGTATCTCCAGCAGTTTTAATAATAAATCCCGAAGATCCAGTAACAGTAGTATTAACTCTATTATCAGTAGATCCAGATATATTTAATGCTCTGTTATGCACGCCTTGCGGGCCAGTAACAATAGTCTCACGACTGGTGCCACCCCCTACATTAGTCATTTGCTCTGTTCCAGCGAGTGAACTTGCCATTATATTTCTCCTCTATTATATATATACATATATATTAATTCCCCTTAGAAAACTTTTTAAGAAAATCTATTGCTTCATCAACATCACCTTTATCAGCAACTGTTTCCATATCTTTTCTATCCGTTTTCATATTATCCAATTGTTTTTTCAAAGTAGTAATTGTTCTTTTACTACCTTCTTTACTTTTTTCAAGCTTTTGAATAGCACTTTGAATTTTCTTTTCTTGTTTTTTGTTATCTTTTATGACTTGTTTTAATTTTTTAACTTGACCTGCTTTTTTAGCAGCTAAAACCGAACTAATTCCAAACATTGCTAAGATACTTGATATAATTTTTTGTATAAAATTCATACTAACTCCGTGTTTATTCTACTTATAAATATCAACTATTAATATTTACTAATTCTTCTTCAATTTCTATTTTCATTTTATC
>CALBXV010000141.1 GCA_937890045.1 uncultured archaeon | reverse complement strand
ATTATAGCTAAGATTGATAGAAGATATATTTGAAGAGAACACCTGACTAAACCATTTTTTTCAACTAAATGTGTTGAATACAATGCCTGTTTTTCTATCTTATTGTAAAAGAAACTAATCTCTTCAGAATCCTCATTAATATCATTGCGATGGCATTTTACAAAAATAAAATTCTTTGAAATAAGCTTCTCTGCAAGTAAGTTTAATACTATAAGAGCCTGGAGCTTAGTTCTCACAAAGATTATATCCACTCAGTTGTTCCCCAAATAAAGAGTTAATAAGCGCTTTTATGCTATAAATTTTTCTAATAATAAATCAAGAAGCAGTCGGCATACTATTAGATAAACAGAGTATCTCTACCAAGAAGTGCTTCCATATCCATAGTTATTACTGCTCCATTCATGTAATCGGATGCATCACTTAGAAACAAGATCTCAGTAACCCCTTATATGCATCGCTTGTTACCATTCTCCCAAGGGCATCTGACCTTGGATGGACCTTGATTCAAAATAACTCAAACTCTGAAAGAATCTTGTCAGTCCCCAGTGAAAGTAATGGTGTTTTGATTAACCCTTTAATTTTTTTTGAACTTCTTGCTCAGAGTCAGTTATGACCTTCTCTCTTGTACCCAGCATTTGATTAATTACTGTTAATCTTTTCTTGAGTAAATCCATAGCATGAACCTCCAAGCTTGCAGATTGATCAGTACCCCACATATTATGGTCAAGAGTAACATGTCTCTCAATAATCCTTGCTCCAAGAGTTGCTGCTGTTTGTGATGGAACTAGGTCGTATTCGTGTCCTGAGTAGCCAATTATACAATCGTACCGATCTTTCATTTCCAATATTACATTCAAATTTAGATCTTGATGTGGAGCTGGATAAGTTGAATTACAGTGAAGAATGGCATAACTAGCTGCTCCTTTTTCTAACACATCAATAGCATCATCAATCATATTCCAATCTGACATGCCAGTACTAATCAGAATGGGTATTTGTGTTTTAACGCATGCTTCTATTAAAGCAATATTAGTCAGGTGTGCTGAAGGTATTTTTAGGAAAGGTACTTCATAATCTGCCATAAACTCTAAACTATCCAGGTCCCAAACAGATGCTGTCCAGGGAATGGGTTTATCTTTACAATATCTATCTATTTCATTGTATTCATCCTCTTGAAACTCAACTTTGTGTTTATACTCAATATATGTCATTTCTCCCCAAGGGGTATTACGTCTAATGAGTTTTTGACCTTCTGGAACACATACTTCAGGATTACGTTTTTGAAATTTTACACAGTCCCAACCACAGGCATAGGAAGCGTCTATAAGTCTTTTTGCGATTCCTAAATCACCATTATGATTAATCCCTATCTCAGCTATTAAATAGATATCACCTGGATTATCTTTCAACTGCTGAAAAACATTAGTTGTGATAGTCACGCCTTCTCCTTAATTGGTGTAAAGTATTTTTACAACATCTACGTTTAAAATTTCTTCCAATAATTCTCTGACTACCCCTGAACCTCCGTTGTTGTTCAACTTAAAAGTAGCTGTCTCTTTGATTTTTGGGTGACTGTCAGCTGGACATGCAGAAAAACCAGACAGTTTCATAGCTTCTAGATCATTCAGATCATTTCCAATATAGAATACTCTCGATACATTTAAACCTTCTCTGATACAAAGCTCTTGGAGTGCATCAACTTTATTACTAACTCCATACAAAGCAGGAATATTTAATTTACTAGCTCTCGCAGAGACAATTTTATTTTTTTCAGCTGAAATAA